>JAEVYV010000326.1 GCA_023392575.1 Bacteroidota bacterium
GTTGCAAAGAGGTCTGTCCACTGGTATCAGCGTGTTTGCTCCCTCCATTATTTTGTCTTCCCTGTTTGGATGGAATATCTACTGGACCAATATTTTTATGGGTGGGCTGCTCATTATTTACACCATGAGCGGTGGGGCCAGGGCCGTAGCGTATACGCAGCAGTTGCAACTGGCCATCATTTTTACGGGCATGTTTTTGGCGGGCTATTTGGTCGTGCAAATGTTGCCGGCAGACGTTGGCTTCATCGATGCCCTGCACATCAGCGGGCACCTGGGAAAGATCAATGTGATCACCACCGGGATCACCAAAGAGGGCTTTAACTGGAGCGACCAGTATAATTTGTTTAGCGGCATCATTGGCGGTTTTTTTCTGATGCTGTCTTATTTTGGAACCGATCAGTCGCAAGTGGGCCGCTACCTGACGGCCCGGTCTGTGTCGGAGAGCCGTATGGGCTTATTGCTGAACGGCATGATCAAAGTGCCCATGCAGTTTTTGATCCTGCTGATCGGTACGTTGGTGTTCAGCTTTTACCTGTTTCATAAAGCGCCGGTATTTTTTAATGCCCGGCAGGTTGAACGGCTGGAAAACTCGGTTTACAAAGACTCCTTTGCCGTAGCCAACCAGCATTACAACCGGATTGCAGAAGCAAAACAGGCGGTGGTTGCCGACTATGCGGCAGCCCGCAGTGCCCAAAAAGAGGAGGTGGTTAGCCAAAAAGGCGATCAGCTCAGCGCCTTGCAGCACCAAAGCGACAGCATTCGCAATAAGGTCAAATCCTGGGTTAAAGCCGCGGGAGGCGACAGCAACGACACCAACTATATCTTTTTAAATTTTGTAGTGGATTATCTGCCCGCAGGGCTGGTGGGTCTTTTGATCGCCATTATTTTTCTGGCCTCCTGGGGAAGCATTGCGGCGGCGCTTAATTCGCTGGCATCTTCCACAATGATTGATTTTCACCGGCGGTTTTCCAAAAAACTCAAACCCGAAAAAGAATACCATATTTCCCAATGGTACACCTTGGCCTGGGGACTATTTTGCATTGTGGTGGCTATGTTCACCTACAACGTGGGCAACAGTTTGATCGAGGCGGTAAACATTTTGGGTTCACTTTTTTACGGTGTGATTCTGGGCGTTTTTCTGGTTGGTTTTTTTCTTAAAAGAATCACCAATGGAAATGTGGTATTTTTTGCGGCCTTATTGGCCGAGGCCCTTGTTCTGGCGGTGTTCATCCTTACCAAAATCCCTGCGGCCAATTTCAAGCTCGGATTTCTTTGGCTCAATCCTATTGGTGCTTTGGGTGTGATTTTCTTCAGCCTCTTGCTGAATCCGTTGATGAGAAATAAAGCGGCAACAGCAAAATAGCATAAAGTAAGACATTTCATTTCTTCAAAAAATGGAATGTCTTTATAAAACCTTTGCGGATGTTTGTGTATAAAAGACGATAAGAATTGTTGTAGTTGAACGGAGCGTCGCAAGCAAAGCATCATAGTAGCAATGCAGCCAGGCACAAAAAAAGAGAACACCATCTGATGTTCTCTTTTTACGATCGATGAAGATCTTACTTCAGGCTATCCAGTAATTTTTTGTTCAGCTCCACATAGTCATCATTTTTTGCTTCCCGGGCAATATCCATGGACTTTTGTGCAGCGGATTTGGCATCCTCTTTTTTACCCAGTTTGGCAAGGGCGTTGGCTTTTTGATGATACACCCAAAAAGCATTCGGGTTCTGCTCGATGGCCTTATCCAGCCAGGCAACCGCCTGGTTTAAATCCCGGCCGGTTTCCATATAGTACATGGCGGCCTGGAAGTACGGACGGTTGTCCCGGTTCATCAGGTTGTTGATCTGGGCCATGACCTTGCCTTCCACATCGGTAGTAATGGGCAGGTTTACGGCCACGTTGTCCCATACAATTTGCAGGTCAATGCTGCTTGATTTTACATTGGCAAATTGAATGGTAAAGGTTTCCACCGCATCCTTCAGCATCACGGGTTTTACGGTTACGCGGGCCGCATCGCTTTCCTGTTTGTACATAGCAGGGCTGGTAACATCGGTTTGTTTGGAAATGATCAGCGTCCATTGATCCTTGTTGGGGATGCTGAGCAAACCGTATTTGCCAGGGGCCAGTTTGGTGCCGCCGATGGTCACGCTGTCGCTGAAGGTTAACGTTGTGGCGTTATTGGCTCCGGTGCGCCAAACCTTGCCAAAGGGAACAAGGTCGCCATAAATTTTACGTCCTCTTATGCCGGGACGGGAATAGGAGAGTTCAATCGATCCGATTCCAAAATCTTGTTTAATGGTCTGAGTGGTACTTGGTTGTGGCGTTCTTAGGGTTTGTGCATCGGCAGAAAAAATGATGGCACAAACACCGCAGCAAAGAAGGATTTTCTTAAGCATGTTTGTTGATTTTGGAGCAAATGTATACGATTTTTCATGTACCCGGTAGCCCGCTGATCACAACGGCTCTCCCTTGTTTTTTACCGGCTGCGGGTGATTTTTTGGTCCTGAATGCTAAAAATGGATCGTGATCTTCCCTTTTTTGTTTTTCTTTTTCTTCCACCTGGGGCCTTCTTTTAGCAGGCGGACCGCTTCTTTGTCGCAATGTTCGCAAAGCGATTTTTCTACCTTGATGTTGACGGCCTGTCCTTCCTTGTCCACATCAAAACTTAGTTCCACCTCACCGGAAATGGTTTTTTCTTTCAGTTCCCGGGGTTGCTTCAGGTTTTGCGCAATATAATCATTGAAATGCGACCATCCTTCCGTCGGTTCCAGTTCTTCAAACTTTGCGGCCGGCTGGGGCGCAGCCTTTGTTTTGCCGCCCATGTGCACCACCACCACTTCGTTGAGGTTGTCGCGGGAGGGCTGCATGATTACATTGAGTTTGATGGTGTCGTTGGCGGCCGGCGGCGGGAGGGTCTTTCCCCGGAGCATGACATACGCCGAAGACTGCTTGGTTGAATCCGGGGCGTTTGCAGCGGCCGCGGCAATTTTATTTTTTGCGGCAAGGGAGATGTTGGCTGCGGCGCCGCTATCGTTCAAGGCCATCCGCCGGGGCAGGTTAGCTGATTCGGGCAGCTCTTTCGGTGGTTCTGCCGCAATGGCCACATCCGCGGCTGCTGTTGGTTGTCTGTCTTCCTTTGTTTGGGAAAGCGTTGGGCGGAAGACCGGTTTGTTTTTTTTGCGAAGAACAACGGTTTTTTCCAGGGCCTTCGGCGGACTGGCAGGGGGAAGGGGAGTGGCTGTCCTGCTGATGCTGTCGGAAGAAGAAGGGTTGATCGGCGCTTTTGCTTGTTCTGGTTTGGCGGACATTGCTTGGGCGATTTCTTTTTTGCCCAAAAAACCGGTTTTGTACAAAACCCACCCTGATCCCGCCAAAATGACAAACAATGCAGCTATTTGCAGCCATTTATATGTTTTGGAAACAAAGGGCACTACTTTCCTCTTTTTTTGAGCTGCCTCCAATCTTTTTTTGATGGCGTCTACATCGGCGGCGGGAGTAGAAGTAAAGGCATAGCCTTCCAGGGCATCGGCCAAAAAAGGATCATCCAGCGCGGCTTTTTCCAGCGCATGTCTTTCCGCTGCGGACATCTGGCCGTTGTGGTACCGTTCAATGTCGGCAACGGTAAAAGAATTGTATTTCGATGATTCGCTCATGAACTATGCCATTGATTTAGCTTGGCGGGCTTCCATGCAAATTTTAAGGTTGCGCCGGCCGTTTTGAATATAGCTCCTTACTTTATTCCATTCCATACCCGTTATCTCTGAAATTTCGTTATAGCATTTCCCTTGCAGGTAAAACAACTCGATGATCTGTCGCTGCTCCCTTATTAATTGGCCCAGGCAGTATTCCATCTGCCGGAAGTTTTCTTCCTTTTCCAGCACCCCGTTCAGATGCACGGTTTCTTCCGATTGCACAAGTTCCACGTCAAATTTCACAACTGTTTGTTTTTTCTCCGACCGAAGACGCATCAGGCAGTGGTTTTTGGTCAGGGTGTACAGCCAGGGCTTAAAATTATCCACCTCGTGCTTTAACAGTTTGGAACTTAGTTCTTCAAAAATGGCCAGGGTGCTGTCCTGGGCATTTTCCGGTTGCTTCAGGTATTTGAGGCAAACGCCATAGATCAGTTCCATATAGCGTTGAAAAAGTTCTCCCACCACGTTCAGGTCCTGGGTTTGTTTATAAGCAGCCACCAGCTCGTGGTCGGATTTGTTGGACTGTATGTTTTTCAGGAATGCCAAGGTTCTAATGTAAGAAGAAAAATTTTTTATAAAGGCATGTGTAATCAGTTAAAATGCTGCATCTGGTTGGACAAATGCTTTTTATGAGAAAATTCATATTACTCTTCGTTTTGCTTTTGCTCTTGGGAGCACAGGCTTTCCGCTCGTCCCAGGCCCACACCGTGAAAGGAACCGTAAAGGATGAAGCAGGCAATGCGCTGCCGAACGTTGCCATAACCGAAAAAGGAAAAAGAAACGGTGCCAGTTCCGATGCCAGCGGTTCTTATGTCATTACCGTTTCCGATAAAAATGCCACGCTGGTTTTTTCCTGCATTGGCCATCAAGCCACGGAAGTAAGCTTGAAGGGTCAGACCGTTTTGGATGTGGTGCTGAAAGCAGCGCAGCAAAACCTGCAGGAAGTGGTGGTAACGGGTTATGGGGCTGATGCCTTGCAGGGCCGGGTTGCCGGTGTGGTGGTGAACAACAAAGCCCATGCGTCCGTCAGGCTCCGGGGTACGGCCAGCGTGAACGGTTACTACGCAGCAAATGATTTCAACACAGAAGAATACGACCGCATATCCGAAAACGGTTTTCACAAAGCGGTCGATGATCCGCTGTCTACTTTTTCCATCGATGTGGATGCGGCTTCTTACAGCAACGTGCGCCGGTATTTGAACAACAACCAGCTGCCGCCGGAAGGCGCTGTGCGGATCGAAGAAATGATCAATTACTTTGCCTACCATTATCCCCAGCCCAAAGGCAACACACCTTTTTCCATCAATACCGAGCTTTCCGAGTGTCCCTGGAACAAGGAGCATAAATTGGTAATGGTTGGGCTGCAAGGGAAAAAGATCCCTACGGAAAACCTGCCTCCCTCCAACCTGGTTTTTTTGATTGATGTTTCCGGTTCCATGCAAACGGCGCTCAAGCTTCCTTTGGTTAAATCTTCCATGAAATTATTGGTAGAACAGCTGAGAGCAGAAGACAAAATTTCAATTGTGGTTTATGCCGGCCGTGCCGGATTGGTTTTGCCCGCCACCAGCGGAAGCGATAAAGCGAGGATCCGGGAAGCCATTGATGCTCTGGAGGCCGGCGGTTCTACGTCCGGCGGACAAGGAATAAAGCTGGCCTACAAGGTGGCCCGGGAAAACTTTATGAAACAAGGCAATAACCGTGTGATCCTTTGCACCGATGGTGATTTCAACGTGGGTGCCAGCAGCAACGATGACATGGAGCGGTTGATTGAAAAAGAACGGCAGAGCGGAGTTTTTTTAACGGTTTTGGGTTATGGCATGGGCAATTACAAGGATAGCAAAATGCAAATACTGGCCGGTAAAGGAAATGGGAACCATGCCTACATTGATGGCATGAACGAAGCCAAAAAAGTATTGGTGAATGAGTTTGGGGGCACGCTCTTCACCATTGCCAAAGACGTAAAGCTGCAGGTGGAGTTTAACCCGGCAAAAGTGCAGGGCTATCGGTTGATAGGATACGAGAACCGCATATTGCGAAAAGAAGACTTTAACGACGATAAGAAAGACGCCGGGGATTTGGGCAGCGGGCACACGGTGACCGCCATCTATGAATTGATTCCGGTGGGGGTAAAGAGCCGGTTTTTACAAACAGTGGATCCATTAAAGTACCAGGAAAATAAAGCTCCTGTAAATAAGGTTTCCCAGAGTGCGGAAGTGATGACGGTGAAGTTTCGGTATAAGGCTCCTGACGGCGATAAAAGCTTGTTGCTGGAACATCCGGTTTTGGACAAGGGCGTTTCTTTTGAGCAGAGTTCGGAGAATTTTCGCTTTGCCGTGAGTGTGGCAGAATTTGGAATGTTATTGCGCAATTCGGAGTTCCGGGGGAATGCTTCTTTTGATCATGTTTTTAAAACCGCTAAGGCGGCAAAGGGCCTGGATGCAGAAGGCTACCGGAAAGAGTTTGTGGCGCTGGTTCGGAAAGCAAGTGTCTTGAAAGGCAGGGAAGCGGACGAGGAGGAAGAGGAGGATGTAGTTTTGAAGAATTAACGGGTGTTTGAGATAAGCAATTTCCAACTTTTGGAAACAGGAAGGAGCTGTGCTTCAAGCCGCAAACGGTAGGACAAAAAGAAGCGGAGTGCATTTCGTCTATTAAGTAAATGAGTCAGCAGGAATGGCTTATGCGGAAAGCGAATTGTGTAGCTGTTACTGAAACCCCGGGTGAAACAACTCCAGCGTTTTTCTTAGGAACTCCCGGTCCAGGTGGGTATAAATTTCGGTTGTGGTAATGCTTTCATGCCCCAGCATTTCTTGTACGGCCCTGAGGTCGGCGCCGCCTTCCACCAGGTGTGTGGCAAAGGAATGCCGAAAGGTATGGGGAGAAATGTTTTTGGAAATGCCTGCCTTTTTCACCAGGTCTTTGATGATTAAAAAAATCATGACGCGGGTTAACCGCTTGCCCCTGCGGTTTAAAAATACGATGTCTTCTTCTCCGTTTTGTACAGGCTGGTGATTGCGGATATTGTCTTTATAGATGTTGATGTATTTGACGGCGCTGCTTCCAATGGGCACCAGGCGTTCCTTATTTCCCTTGCCGATGATTCTTACAAAACCTACGTCCAATTAGAGGTGCGATAGGTTGAGGTTGACCACTTCGCTCACCCGCAAGCCGCAGCTGTACAGGGTTTCCA
Organism: Bacteroidota bacterium; assembly: GCA_023392575.1. Taxonomy (GTDB): domain Bacteria; phylum Bacteroidota; class Bacteroidia; order Chitinophagales; family Chitinophagaceae; genus Flavisolibacter. The sequence continues at coordinate 6,880 of JAEVYV010000326.1, forward strand.
GGATGGCTTTGTTTCGGGTGCCTTCCGCCGTGCTCAGATCAATTTGTTCGATGATGTTTTCTATTTCATCGAAACTTAAAACATCAGGTAAGGTTCTTTTGAGCTTGGGGGCTTCCAAAAGCGTGGTGGGGTCGGTTTTGCTGATATCTTCCACCAGGCAGTATTTGTAAAAAGTGCGGAGGCCGGAGATGGTCCGGGCCTGTGAGCTTTGGGTCATGCCCAACTCCGCAATCCATTTGACAAACTGCTGAAGGTCTTTCAGCTCAAGCTCCGAAGGATTTTTTTTAAGGCCGCTTGCCAGCAAAAAGGAAGTGAGCTTTTCAATATCCCTTAGATAAGCCTCAATGGAGTTTGGGGACAGAGACCGTTCTAGCTGCAGGTATGCTTTGAATCCTTTTTTATATGGCTCCCACACGAGGCGCTTGTTGTTTGTGATGGATGGCTTGTAGTTCCTGTTTTACATCGGATGAAGCTTTCGGCCGCCATAAACCAGGAAACTACAAGCTCTAATGTTTAAAGATCAATGGCTTTTTCCAAAGACACTTCCTGGCCGTTTTTCAAAAGCTTTACGTAAATTCTTTTATGCGTAACATTGATGGAGTCGACCACATCATGGATTTTGTTGAAGTCGATGTCGTAGGTTTCCTTGAACGTCATGATCGCCTCTTTATCGGTGTTGAGGTTGACCACAAAAATGGACCCGCGGTCGGTATAAGCCCTCAGGTCGTCGGCCACTTTAAATTTGGGATCGAAGCTGTTTAGTGCCCCCAGGATTTTGGTGATGTTGGTAGTTTTGTTAAAAGGGAGCTTGAACAAAAAGCCCCGGCCGGTGATGCAATCATTAAATGTAAGCCACGCATGACTGGTGTCTTTGATCACACAGTTAATAGCCGATGCGTTTAGCCGTACGTCCTGGTTGGCCAGGTCCCTGAAGGGAATGGTTCTGCTGGTAGCCATTTCACCATGCGTCCAGGTAATGGAATCCGGCTCGCAGTTTTTTACTGCTATGGCTACGGATGAACCAAAGCGGTCAGAGGATTTAAAATTGAACGAGTCGGATTTGCAGGTGGTGTCGCAAAATGTTTTGGCGGTTCCGGCATTGTTGCTACAGGCTGTAAACAACAAAGAAGCAATGGCAAGAATAAAAACTGTTTTCATAATAATTTCGTTGAAACAAAAGTAAGGGCTGAGCTCCCCCTTTCAAAATTCTTTTACCTTCGGGCTCCGCAAAATCTCGACCTTCTGGCACAACGCATCGATAAAGAAGTGTGGCAGGAGATCGATTGCCTGTCTTGCTCCAACTGCTGCCGCAACATGACGCCTACCTATACATTCAAAGACTTGCAGCGCATCGCCAAACATTTGAACATGTCCATAAAAGAATTCAAGACAAAATGGTTGTTCAAAAACCGGCAAGGAGAATGGATGAACAAAAGCACTCCGTGTCAGTTTCTCGATCTTAAGACGAACAAGTGCAGCATCTATACGGTTCGCCCGGCCGATTGTGCAGAGTTCCCGCATCTGACCAAAAAACCGATGCCCGACTACATGCATGTGCACAAACAAAACGTGCAGCATTGTCCCGCTACCTTTAAAATGGTGGAAAAGCTAATGGATAAGATCAAGGAGGCTCATACGCTGGAGAATGTATAGTATGGTTTTTGGGGATTCCGTTTTTTCAAGAAAAGGATTGCTTTAGATGCCGGAATCTCGTGGCGACTGGTTGCCTTACAAGAAAACGTCTTCAATAAAGAAAAATTCTTTGGTTGCTCCGGATACGTTTATGGACAAGATATCGAACTGGATGTGTTTGTACTCAGGATGCTGGGCTAAATAGGCTTCGGCCGCCTGTGTGAGAAATTTGAATTTTTTCCGGGTTACGTTTTCTTCCGGCATGCCAAAGTGTTTGGAGCTGCGAAGCTTGACTTCTACAAAGTGAAGCACCCCGACTTTGAGTGCAATCAAATCGATTTCGTGGTGAGAATGGCGCCAGTTGCGTTGCAGAATAAGATAATTGCGCTGGCGCAAATAGTCTTCCGCTAATTGCTCGCCCAACTTTCCGGAGTCAATATGTTGTGCCATATCTTTATCAAATTAAAAAGAATTCACCTTGGATCAAAGATTGTTTCCACTCAAAGGAGTGATACAGCACTACTCGTGGGGCGGTTACGAATTTATCCCGCACCTGTTGGGAACCGACAACAAAGAGCACAAGCCCTTTGCCGAGTACTGGCTGGGAGCACATCCCAATCATCCTTCTTTCACGGCAGATCGTCGCGAAAACTTGTCGGATTTGATCCAGGCTGATCCCCCGGAATGGTTGGGCGAAACAGTAGCTCATAAATTTACAGGCCTTCCCTTTTTGCTTAAAGTTTTGGACGTTCGGCAAATGCTCTCTATTCAGGTGCATCCTGATAAAGAGTCTGCGGCCAGGGGCTTTGCTGGCGAAAACGAAAAAGGCATTCCGGTTGCGGCGCCGCACCGAAATTATAAAGACACAAACCACAAGCCCGAGTTGATGGTGGCCCTGAGTGATTTTTGGCTGCTCCATGGATTTAAAAAGGAAGAAGACCTGGAAAAAATACTGCAGGCCATACCGGAATTTGCGTTCCTGCTGCCGGTCTTTCGAAGCAAGGGGTACAAAGGGCTGTACGAAGAAGTGATGGCCATGAGCCAGGAAAAAGTGAACCGGATTTTAAAACCCGTTGTGGACAGGATCCTCCCGCTTTACCAAAACAATGAATTAAAAAAAGACCAGGAAGACTTTTGGGCGGCAAGGGCGGCGCTGAATTTTTGCCGGGATGGGAATTACGACCGCGGTGTTTTCTCCGTTTATTTTTTCAACCTGGTTCATTTAAAAAAAGGCGAGGGCATTTTTCAGCCGCAGGGCATGCCGCATGCCTACCTGGAAGGACAGAACGTGGAAGTGATGGCCAATTCCGACAACGTACTCAGAGCCGGCCTGACCGATAAACATATTGACGTTTCGGAATTAATGAAACACGTAGCGTTTAACGCCACGTTGCCTCAGGTTTTAGGGTCTTCGGCTTCGGCGCATCAGGTTTTTTCTTCCCCGGCCGAGGAATATGAGCTGCATCGCTATTGCTTGTTGAATGCTGCGCAAGAACTGCACACCGCAACGGCAGAAATTTGGCTCTTGCTTTCCGGAGAAGCGGCGGTTGAGGCAAATGGTGAAAAATTGGTCGTAAAAAAAGGGGAGAGCTTTTTTGCAAAACCCCAAACGCATATAACAATAAATTCATCTGCACAAGCTGAGTTATTCAGAGTGCGGGTACCGGATGTGATTAAAAACTGAGGGCTGTAACCTTTCTTGCTTTATTTTTGCCCTTGCTAAAAAAGAGAAAAGATGAAATTGAATAAATCCCTTTTGTTGGCTTTTGGTCTGTTGGTGCTTTCCGCATCCCTGTACCGTGTGTGGCCCGACCGTCCTTATGGTTTTGCCCCGCAAATGGCCATGGCTTTGTTTGGAGGCGCTGTTATTAAAAATAAAAGATGGGCCTTTATACTGCCTTTGTTGTCGATGCTGTTTTCGGATGTTTTGTACCAGTTGTTGTATGTGAATGGCCGTACCACCATCCAGGGATTTTACAGCGGCCAGTGGACAAATTACCTGCTGATTGCCGGCATAACGGTATTTGGTTTTTTGTTGAAAAAAATCAGCTTTTTGCGGGTTGCCGCTTTTTCACTAACGGGATCAATCCTGTTTTTCCTGGCATCGAACTTTATGGTTTGGTTGGGCGGTGGCGGACTTTCCCGTCCCAAAACCTTTGATGGATTGATGATGTGTTATTACGATGGCCTTGCCTTTTTACGAGATTACGGACTGGTGAATGGTTTTTATGGCAATCTGGTTATCGGCGATCTTTTCTTTTGCGCCATTTTATTTGGGG
>JAEVYV010000357.1 GCA_023392575.1 Bacteroidota bacterium
GGAGAAAACGGCGTTGATCGACACCAAAAAACATCATGTTTTGAAAGCAGCCCACCCTTCGCCGCTATCGGCCAACAACGGTTTTTTTGGTTGCCGGCATTTTTCAAAAACCAACAATTACCTGATGAAACAAGGAATCGACCCAATTGACTGGGCCTTATAGTTTGTACCCGAAAAAATAATCTGTATTGCATGAACCTTTTTAAAAATATCCTGGGAAGAATTTTTGCCTTGTGGGCCCTCATCGTTTTTGCCGGCTCCCTGCTCCTTGTGTTTGTTCCTATTTGGATCCTCGGACTGTGGAAGGAACCCAAAAAAACAATTTATGTTTTTAAAATCTTTGATGTGTGGATGACGTTCTTTTTTGTGCTGAGCGGTGTGAGAAGGATCATTAAAGGCAGAAAGAACTTTAAAAAAGGCGAAGCCTACATTGTGGTGTGCAACCACAATTCCTTTATGGATATTCCGCTTTCCAGCCCGGGCATTCCCGGCCCCAATAAAACAATTGCCAAGGTGGAGATGTCACGCATTCCTTTGTTTGGCACGATCTACAAACGAGGCAGTGTGTTGGTGGACAGAAAAAATGAAGAAAGCAGACGATCAAGTTACAGCAAGATGAAAGAAGTGCTCGAGATGGGCTTTCACATGTGCATTTATCCGGAGGGCACCCGCAACAAAACATCCGAGCCTTTGCAGCGGTTTCACGACGGGGCTTTTAAACTGGCAACGGAAACCGGCAAGTTCATTATGCCGGCGGTTATTTTTCATACCAAAAAAGTACTTCCTGCGCACCGGCCTTTTTTCTTTTGGCCACATAAAGTAGAGATGCATTTTTTGCCCCCCGTTGATCCGCAGAATAAGTCAACGCAGCAATTAAAAGAAGAGGTTTTCCAGATTATGAAGACCTACTACCTGAAACATCAATAGTTCACAAAACTTCGGGTTCGGTTGATCCGCAGATCTTGAAGCAAGCTGGATCGGGGACTGATATTGATATTGAAATACCGGTAATCGCCGATGGGGGTAACGCCAATGGACATTTGCCAGCAGTGCATGTCCCTGGAAATAGACATGGTAAACTGCGTTAACTTCAGCGTATTAAAATCGTAGTAACCGCTTGTGGTAAAGTTCCACTTAGGCGTCAGGCTAAAGCTGTTGTTGAAAGAAGCACTCGAATTAATACTCGTTTTAAACCGCCGCACCGTATAATCAAAGGATTTACTGAAGTTTAGCGAGTAGGAAATATTGATCGACCAGGGAATGTTGAAATCAACAAACTCTGCCGGGTTACGGCGCATGTAATCCTGCAGCCGTTGCTCATCGGCCAATAAGGCCGGATCGTTGATGTGCTTGCGCAGATCGGCATTTGGATTAGGGGACTTGTTGGGGTCTCTTGGCTTGCTTTGAAACTGGGTGGACATGGAAATGCTACCACTAGTCAGCCGTCCCAAACGCAGGTTCCCGCCCTGCCAGGCATACCGGTTTACCGGCCTTCCCAAAGTATCGGTTTGATACGGATCTAACGTGGCCTGGGCCGATAAGCTGATTTTTTCAAACAACGTACTTCTCAGGTACAGACTGAAAGGACTTAACTTAAATGAATCCTGCAAAAAATTATAGCTGGACATAAACCCAAACCCATCGATCAAGCGTATGGTTCGGGGAATCGAATCGTGTTTGCCCCGCCATTTGGCTTCCAGGTTGTTGTCTATGCCAAAGCTCATCCCGCCAAATTTGCCATAGCCATATCCCTGAAACAAAAGGTTGTTGGAGAACTTTGAGAATAAGCTCTTGCGGCCCGAACTATCCACCTGGATAAACTCGTATTTATTTTTTGACAGGTTGGGCTGGTAGCTTAGGCTAAACGTAGGCCGCACCACGTGCCGGATGGCCGACAGTTTGGAGTTCTTAAACTGCACCTTTCCATATAGCGTGGTGTTCACCCCCACACCAAAACTCATTCGGCGGTCGGTGTAAAATCCTTTTTCCGTAAAAGCGGTATCTACTCTTTTTGCTATGGGGTTCCACTGTCTGTGGATTCTGTGCGTCAGCCAGGTTTCTTCGTACGATACCGATGGAGAAACGATAAGCTTGCCCAACGGGGGCAGGGACATACTAATGGGCAGCCGGTGTTGGGCGCCCAGCTCCAGGGTGTCGATCAGGCGGCTGAAACTATACCGTGCCGTATCGTAAAAGGATAATTGGTTACGAGCCGTTCCATTATACCCTATGCCTATTTTTTCATACCACTTGGGCGCCCCTATTTGCTCTTTGCGCTGAAATGGGTAAAAAGTGGCAATGGTAAAACCCGCGTCGGGCAGGGTAATGTTCATTAAACGGGTGTTGCTGTTCTGATTCTGATTGGCGTTCAGCGTCAGATTGATTGGTGTTGTTCCGGACCAGGTTTTTGAATAGCTGATGGAGGACGCCTGATTGTTGTTCACATTGCGGCGGGGATCGTTGGGAACAAATTGGTTGTATTTGGTAGAACCTGCATTGACCGAAGCCTGGAAATTGGTTCCCGGCTTGGCCCGTGCATCCATGCTATGGCTCCAGGAAATATTAAAGGCCTGGGTAAGGGAATAATCCGGGTCGCCCTTAAACGCAATTTTGGTGCGGATCATGCTCAGGTTGAGCGATCCCTGGTAGCGGTACCGTTTTCTGTATGTGGGGATGATGTTGGCCCGCCAGCCTCCATAAGAGTAAATGTCGGCCCGGAACGTCACATCCAAATAATCGTTGAGCACATGATAATAGCCTCCATTCACCAACCCAATTCCAAACTGGTCATTCACCTCAAAAGTTGGTGGCAACAAACCCGAGCGCCGGCCCGGATTTAGGGGAAAGATCCCAAAGGGCAAATAAATAGGAATGGGCACGCCTTCAAACTCTGGATGTATGGGCCCGGTAACGGCGATCTTGTTGTTGATGAATTTTCCCTTACTGCTTACAAATCCAAAATGGGGCTCGTCAAAGTCACAGGTCGTCATGATGACGTGTTTGCCAAAAGTGGTGTTGGTGTTCACCTTTTTAATCAGGTTGGCCTGCACCCACATTTCCTGTTGCTTGGTATAGGTGTTTTTGGTGAGCCCTCTTTGGGTTTTGAAATTAAACGTAATGGTATCGCTTTCAAACCCCTGTTCGGTGCCTTGTTGAAACCGGGCACGGGTGTAGACAATGCCGGCACTGTCTACAGAATTATAAGCGGTGGCAATATTGTTTTTTTGGTCGACTTCAATTTTGGGCGCCGTCAGCGTGTTGTCTTTGTAGGTAACTTTTGCTTTCCCATAAAGCAGGAACTTTTTTTCTTTTACCAGCAGCACGCCGCTGTCTTCGGCTTCGTAATTCACCGGCGCATCCAGGGTATCTTTTGAAAATTTCAGGTTAAACGTATCAACCACTGTTGTCGGCGGAAGGGTATCTGTGCGGATCGCAGAATCAGCTATCCCTTGCAGTGAATCCATTGCACTTCTGCGTTTGTCTGCTTCGCTTGAGTCTACCCGTGACCTTTCTGCAGAATCTTTTTTGGTGCTGACCACACCCTTTTTAGCACGGGGTATGGTGTCGGTTGTTAAAGTGCTGTAAATTTCCGGAGGTGATGTATGGCGGGCCTCGGTTCTCCACGTTATTACTATGCTAAATGCCAATGCAGCAAGCACGAAACAGAAGTATTTTGGCCTAAATTTGTGCAGTCCCGACATAAAGGTTATGAAACAAAAGTAACCCTTTGAAAATTAAACAATTTGTGAAGATTACTAAACCACGCACAAATCTAATATGCTTAAAAAAACTTTGGTGCTGCTTTTTTTCACTGTAGGGCTATCGCCTGTTTTTTCGTTCACCGAAAAAAAGCCCCGTCCGGTTTTAAAAAAGATTATTATTGACGCAGGCCACGGCGGAAAAGATCCGGGCGCAAAAGGTTTGCTATCCACCGAAGCACAAATCTGCCTGGCCATTAGTTTGAAACTGGGTAAGGCCATTGAAAAAGAAATTCCCGGCGTTCAGGTTCTTTACACCCGCACCACCGACATCATTCCCGGCAACAAACCCAATAAGGACGAAGGCCTCAGGCACCGGGCCAATTTTGCCAACCAATCCGGCGCCGATCTTTTTTTGAGCATCCACTGTAATTCTGCCGGCAAGGCCCCTGGCGGATGGAACGAAAGGCGTATTGTAGGCTACGAGCAAAAAGTATCTTACAAGGGCCAGGGCAAAAAGAGAAAAAAGGTGGTTACAAAAGTGCCTATTTATGAAACCTACTACGTGGTTAATGAAGCCGTGGGAACCGAAAGTTATATTTGGACCGCCAAGGAAAACTCGCACAAAGGACAGGTGGTCAGCGCTGAATTTTCGTCGGAAGAAGACAGCACCATCACCGTTCCGGAAAACGACCCCGTGATCAATGCTCTGAAAATGATCTATGCCAAAAAATACTTTTTAAACAGCTTCCGCTTGGCCGACCTGGTGCAAAAAGAGTTTGAAAAATCGGG
>JAEVYV010000086.1 GCA_023392575.1 Bacteroidota bacterium
GGATCTATGCTGATGGTGCGGCAACAGCCATGCTGGTCAAACTGCACCAGTCGGGAAACGAAGAGCGGCAGAGGGCTTAAGATTGTAGTAATGCCAAGCGGTCATCAAGATGATCGTTGATGGATGACAGATGACTGAAGAAAAAAACCGCAGTCTCACCTCTGCCGGCTTACGTCTCACGATGGTTTCCCTAGACAGCGGTTTTGCATAAGAGGTCTTTTGGCTTTGACCTCCAAAATGATTAAAGAGTTCAACTACTAAACGATAATCAGTGATGTTACAGGTAATAGAGAAGGAGCAAAAACTGCAGAGACCCCCGTTTGCGGAAACCCGCAATTATTTAGAGCAAGAAACGGAATTTATAAACAGTGTTTTAGACGCATCCCTGGACGGAATATTCGTCTGTGAAGCGATTCGGGATGAGGAGGGAAAGATTGCGGACCTGCTTATAAAACGGATCAACCCGGCCTTTATTCAAATCCACAAAATAAAGGAACCTGTGGTGGGAAGAAGGTATTTGTCTCTTTTCCCTTCGGCGAAAGATGTGGGGATCTTTGAACTGTATTGCCGAGTGATTGATTCCGGGGCCCCTGCCTACAATGAGTTTAATTACAGTGGCCAGTGGTTTCGGGTTTCGGCGGTAAAACTCGGGGAAGATGGGCTGGTGGTAACCTTTCACGATTTTTCGGATTACAAAGACCTTCAATTGCAACTGGGCCAAAAGGTCAAAGAGTTGGGGATAGCGAATCGCAACCTGGAATATTTTGCCTTTGCTTCGTCTCACGATTTAAAAGAGCCGTTGCGCAAGGCCCTTCTTTTTGCCGATCGGTTAAAAACCAAATACGCCTCTCTTTTGGATGAGGAAGGAGGTAAATATTTTGAACGCATGGAAGCAGGCATTGAACGGTTGCAAAGGTTGGTTGATGAAATGCTTGTTTATTCCGGGTTAAATCAGGAATCCGATAATAATCAAACGGTTGATTTGAATGCAGTGTTGAAAGAAGTGGTGACAGACCTGGAGCTGCATTTCAGTGAGAAAAAAGCCAGCATTCATATAGAACGGTTGCCCATGCTGAAAGGGAATTTCCGGCAATTTCACCAGCTGTTCCAAAACCTGATCGAAAATTCGTTGAAGTTTTCCATTAAAGGAAAGCCGGTGAAGATCAGCATTACAGCCAGAAGAATTTCGGGCAAGGGCGCTTCTATACCGCTGCCTTCAAGAGAATGGAACAAGCCGTTTTATCAAATCATAGTGAAGGATAATGGAATCGGGTTTGACCCGCAATACACGGCCCGGATCTTTAACGTGTTTCAGCGGCTGAACAGCGAGTACCCGGGTTCGGGGATGGGACTTTTTGTTGCCCGCAAAGTAGTAAAGAACCACCATGGCTGGATCGGCGCTTCAAGTGAAAAAAACAAAGGCACCACCGTTAGTATTGTACTTCCCGCCGGTTAATTTTTCTGTCTGCCCGAAGAATCTCCGCTGCAGTCTGTTGCTCGTACACGTTTTTCCGGTTGCTTTCATGCGTGGTTCCTTTAGCTTTGCCGCAAATCATCTTTTCACTTATTTTTTAAATGATGGATACCAAACGACTTCAAACCAAAGTAAACGAGTATAAAGAGGTGCTGCAAACTACCCACAACTACCGGCAGGCCTGGCGGGCAACCACCAAAGAATTCATCACCAATACCCTGAAAGCCATTATCCAGCAAACGAACTTGAAAGCTTCGGTTATCGAAAAAAAGAACATCGAAAACCTGGAATCGGTGATGCTTGATCTGGGCCGCAGCAGCAGCGGTTTGGCCGAAAACCTGGACAACACCGATGTGCAGCGTATCATGATCAAGAACAATGGCGGTATTATCTACCAGCAATTATTCAACGGCAAGATCATGGTGATGATTGTAAGTCCCTATATTGAAGGATACGGCGAGCCCAAGGCGCCGCTTAGCCTGGCCATTGTACGGCCGGATGAATTGACGGAGCGGTCGATCTGCGAACACGTGGAAGGCATGCTGGAGGATATTATTGAGTGGGAGGACTACGACGATGATGATAAGGGCACCAAAATGGCGTTTCAGCCGATCGGGTTCCGGCATACGGTAAACCTGGCGAACGGAGAAGGAAATGATGCGCCGGACGCATCGCAACAATAAACCATAGGGCCCGGCAGTTGGTTGTCGGGTTTCCAATACATTGGTCTTTAAAATTTTTTGGTTGCATCATGGAACCGCTTAACGAAATAGCTGTGGGGGAACTGGAACTGGTAAACCACAGCACCCTGTTTGTATTTGCCCTGGAGTCGGAAGAGGCTGGCGAATTTGAGGGGTTGAATAAATTGCTGGTGGGTGTAGGCAAGGTGAATGCAGCCTATCATCTTACCAAAGCCATAGCACAGAAAAAGCCCGGGCTGATTGTGAACCTGGGTTCGGCCGGAAGTGATTTTTTTCAAACGGGCGAAGTGGTGTGCTGCACCCGGTTTGTTCAGCGTGATATGGATGGCCGGGGACTGGGATTTGCGCCGTACCAAACGCCGTTTTCCGATACGCCGCCTGTTTTGGATTATGGGATCAAGATCAGCGGATTAAAGGAAGGCATTTGCGGTACCGGCGATCACTTTGAAACCAATCATTTTTGTCCGGACTATAACGTGGTGGACATGGAGGCTTATTCCCTGGCTTTGATTGCCCAGCGGGAGGCGATTCCGTTTTTGTGCCTGAAGTACATCTCCGACGGGGCCAACGGCGCCGCAGCGGATGATTGGACCGAACAGGTGCATAAGGCCGCCAGCGCTTTTAAAAGGATCTTGTTTTAAAAGGGGTTTGTACAGACAGCCATTACAGGCAATCCTACGTCAAGGAAGAAAGTCGAGAAGCTAAGAAGGAAAGATACATAAAGCATTTGCCTTCAAAAGTTTCCTTTTCTCTTTTTCTACAAATTCCTCTTTTTTAATTCCTTCACGGCATAATCACAAGCCCTTGCCGTCAGCGCCATATAGGTGAGCGAAGGATTGACGCAGGAGCCGGAAGTCATGCAGGAACCATCGGTAACAAACACATTGGGCACTTCGTGCATCTGGTTCCAGGCGTTCAGCACCGAGGTCCGGGCATCACGACCCATGCGGGCAATACCCATTTCGTGGTTGGCATTGCCAGGGAAGGAAATGCTGCCCCGCCCTACGAGGTTTTTATAACCGGCGGATTCCAACAGCTCCAGTCCTGTCACCTTTACATCTTCGTGCATGGTCCTTTCGTTGTCCTTGAACTCGCAGTCAATGGCAATAAGGGGGCGGCCCCATTGGTCTTTTTTGTCGCGGTTCAGCGTGATGCGGTTGTCGGCGTAGGGCAGGCATTCGCCAAAAGCATAAAGGCTCATTTGCCAGCGCCCCGGTTCGGTCAGCGCATCTTTTAATTCGGCGCCTACAGCCACATTGCTGGTCTGCCGCGGTCTGTAGGCTCCACCGCCAAAATGATAGCCGCGCAAAAAGCCGGGTTGCTGTTCGGTTATGTTACGAAAGCGGGGAATATAAATGCTCACGGGCCGGCGGCCGTAGTAATAGCGGTCTTCAAACCCTTCCACGTCAGCGGCAAACGACAGGCCTTTGTGGTGATCCATCAGGTTGCGTCCTACCTGGTCGCTGCCGTTACCCAGGCCATTCGGAAAGCGGTTGGAGACAGAGTTCAGCAAAATAAAAGCGGTGGCAACCGTGGAGGCATTGAGGAAAATCAGTTTTGCATAATACTCCGTGGTTTGTTTGGTTTCGGTATCAATGATCTCCACGCCGGTGGCTCTTTGTTTTTGCTCGTCGTACAGCACTTTGTTTACCAGCGAATGCGGCCTTACGGTAAGATTGCCCGTGGCGTAAGCTGCTGGAATGGTGCTGGCATTGGTGCTGAAGTAGGCGCCCCAGGGGCAGCCGCGGTGGCACAGGTCGCGGGCCTGGCACTGGCTCCGCCCTTTTACGGGTTGGGTGAGGTTGGCCGTTCGACCCATGATCACTTTCCGGTCGGTGTACTTGCTTTCCACTTCTTGCTTGAAATGTTTTTCCACGCAGTTCATTTCAAACGGCGGCAGAAACTGCCCGTCGGGCACAACAGAAATGCCGTCCCGGTTACCACTTACACCAATGAACGACTCTACATAGTCGTACCACGGAGCAATGTCTTTATAACGAATGGGCCAGTCCACGCCGTGACCGTCCTTTTGGTTGGCTTCAAAATCCAGATCGCTCCAGCGGTAACAGGCTCTGGCCCACAACAGAGAGCGGCCACCCACAATGTCGCCCCGAATCCAGTCGAACCGTTTGGTTTCTTCATAATGATTTTCCTGGTCGTTGATGTAAAAATGCTTGTTGTCTTCGCGG
>JAEVYV010000142.1 GCA_023392575.1 Bacteroidota bacterium
GGGCTGACTTACAGAGGTAAACACTCCGGAATGAATGTTCTGGTTGCCCATTCCATAGACCAAAAAATAAATCAGGTTCAATCCGGCATGAAGGCCAATATTCATCCAGAGCGATCTGGTGCGCACCACCGAAAGAGCAAAAGCCAATCCCAGGATTAGGGAGAAAATATTGTTTCGCATACTCCAGCCTTCCATCCACATGTCATCGGCAATGTATAAAGCGGTAGACAGCAGCACTATGGCCGGCGTGGACAGGCGGTTTTTCCAATGGGCAAACACATAGCCGCGGGTCATAACATCGTTTGTTGCCGACCCTAAAAATGATGCTACCAGGGCCTGCACGGCAACCCAGGAGGCTTTGTCCCACGATTGCCATTCTATAAATTTCAAACTGCCAAAGGCAAGCTCTGCCAAGGTTAAAGCCATCCAGGTCAAACCGCCAATAATAAGGCCTAACAGCAGGAATTTTTTCCATTTCGGGTTTCTGGCCAATCCCAACCCGTTTAGTCCGGTATGGCTGCTCCACCGGGCAAGAAAGTGAGCCAAAGGGAAGAAGGAAACAAACACTGCCAGCCAAACCAGATCGTTTCCTTTGACCAAACTGGGAACCAACCGCAGGGATAGATTAAGCACTGCAAAGCCGATAACAAACTTGAGGGTATTCATCTTGTGCTGTTTCTCAATTGCCTTTCTGTTGGTTTTTCTTCTGTGTTTTAAGTTAGGGGCGAAAACCTTTTGTCTTACTCGGTTGTGTTAGCCTGTCTAATTTGACAAACCCGTCTTTTGCAGTTCCTATTCTTTAGTCCTGTGCTGTCAAACTCAAAGAAAAACCCCTACCGGGGAAGGAGGGGTTATGTGAAAAAGCGGAAGGCCCTCAACGTCCGCAGGTCCAATTCTGCTAAAAGAAAAAGGCCAGGCTTAACCGTGCAAAAAACGGGGTTCCCGGAGTAAAGTGAATTTCCGAAACCGGCGCCGGCTCGTTTTCTAACCGGCTTTCCGTGTCAAACTGGGTTTCCTTCCATTTGGTATTGAACAGATTTTGAATCGCCAGTCCGGCTTCCCATTTCTTTTGGGTATAGTTCACAGCGGCATCTGCCACAAAATAGCCTTTGGCTACCACCGAATTGTCTTCATTGGCCGGCCGGTTGCCCATAAAACGGTAGCGCAGGCTTCCATTCCAGCCGTACTGCTTTCTATACGTTAAGCCGCCCACACTGGTCAGGCGGGGCGCCAGCGGTAAAAAGCTTTCTGCTTTCTCCACACCCAAAGCCCTTGGCCGGGCCAGGCTTATATCAGCATCGGCAAACAGGTTTTGGGCGATCTGGTACCGGGCGGAAAAATCAAATCCCATTCTGCTGGTTCGCCCGCCGGGTTCCACCACGCCTTCATCGCCTACATAAACAAATTCCTGGTCAAGCCATAAATACCACAGGGCTGATTGAAACACCAGCTTGTTTCCCAGTTTAAAGATGCCGCCTAAATCGGAGCCATAAGCTGGCGGCAATACCTTTTTCCCGTTTTGCTGTACGGCCACCCGGGTATCATTGCTGTGAAAGCCCCTGCCGTTGTATAGATAGAGTTGAACCTTGTCGTTCACCCGGTAGTTGAAATTAAGCTTGGGACTAAGAATGCTGGCCTGGGCTGTAAATACCTCTGCCGCCAATTGATCGTGATAGCGGTTGCGAAAATGGTCGGCTCTAACGCCGGCGGTGAGATCCAGTCTTTTTGAAAGGGCAAAACGCTGCAACCAGTAAGCGCCTGCATTCAGTTCGTCAATATTGCCCCGCATGATTTCTGCGGTATTGGCCTCCCGGTCCCGGGTTCGGGTCAGTTCAATATCGTTCACATCATCATAGCGCAGTTGCACGCCGGCCTTTGTTTCGGTTTTAATGGTTCCTAAGGAAAACTCTTTTTGATACGAACCATTGTACCCCCAGATATTGCGGTCTTCCTTTTGCCTTATCTGGTCGCCGTTGACCGGGTCTTCTTTATAAAAAGTAAAATTGGAGTAGAGTTCAAACCGGTATTTGCTGTAAAAGACCTGGTTGCGAATAGCACCTCCGTTCGGCAAATTGGTCAGTAATTCCAGACTGCCGTTATACCGGGATGTTTTGCCGCCTTCTGTATCGTCGATGGCTCCGTAAAAACCAATCATGCCGCTTTCCACCGCCCGGTCGGGTATTTGGCCGGAAGCATTCCACTTGCTGGTGAAGCCGGTGGCCATGGCTGTAAGGCTGGTGCGTGGGTTGATGTTTTCGTGGTATTTAACAGTACCGTTGAAGCGGCTGAAGTTCTGCGGACTGTCGAAATAACCATCGGTACGCGAAGCTTCCCCGGCTATATACAAGCTTCGCACTCTTCTATCGCCTTTGGGCTTTATTAGGTTGATCCCTGTAATGCCCCGGAAAGTGCCAAACTGCCCGCCTTCTATTTTAAGGAAGTCGTTTTCCAGGTAGTCTTTGGTCTTGAATGCTACAAAACCTGCCGTAGTGAAATTTCCCTTGTCGGCAAAATAAGGTCCCTTGTTAAAAGCCACTTTATCAATCAGCTCGGGAATCACAAAATGCAAATCGGCATAGCCCTGTCCATGGGCATGGCTTACCATGTTCACCGGCATGCCGTCTACCGATATATTGATGTCCGTTCCGTGATCAATATCAAAGCCTCTCAGGAAAATCTGTTCCGCTTTGCCGCCACCGGCATGCTGGCCAATAAACAATCCCGGCACCATGCGTAATACTTCCTGCGAATTGTTGATGGGACGCAGGTGAATATCCAGATCGCTGATGGTTTTAAATACCCCGCTGCCGGAAGTGGTTCGTACCGTGACTTCAGATAAGCTGGAGATCTTTGCTTCCAGGGAAACAACGGCGGTTCCGTTGTGAAAGCTCAGCGCTGGAACATTCACTTCTTTTGCTGCATACCCGATGTGGGAAACAAATACCTTATTTGTTTTGGGCGACAGACCGTTTAGGCTCACAAAGCCGTTTTCATCTGTCGTTGCCGAAAAATGCAAATCCTCGCTCTGTACCAGGGCATCGGGCACCGGTATTTTTGATGCGGCATGAATGACATAAAGCCCCTTTGTCTGGTTTTGGGCATTCAGGGAAGGGTTGGCGGTTAGAATGAGAAAGCAAGTCAGGATAAAAAAACTCCGAAATACAAGTGGCATGTCTGGTAATGATTTTTATCAAAGTCCGCAGGGAGCTTTGGTGGATCAACAATGTTTTGTTTTAATGGTTTAGCCGGCAAAGTAAAGCGTAAATAGCATATCCCGTTCATCGCTGCCGGATGCAAGAGGCGGGGTGGGCACCGGAAGAAAATCAGGGGGTAAAAAGAAGGGGTTATCCCCAAGACGTATGATGTTCACTAACGGCCATCGCCTATATTTGCCACACAATTTAAACGACTTGCTATGAACTTCCAGCTCAGTGAAGAACACCTGATGATTCAACAGGCGGCCCGGGATTTTGCCCGCAACGAGTGTCTGCCCGGCGTTATAGAACGCGACGAGAAAATGCAGTTTCCCCGCGAACAGATCCTAAAGCTTGCCGACCTTGGCTTTTTAGGCATGATGGTCAGTCCCGAATACGGCGGCGCCGGTTTGGATACCATCAGCTATGTGCTGGCCATGGAGGAGATCAGCAAGATAGACGCCAGCGTCAGCGTGTGCATGAGTGTGAACAACAGCCTGGTTTGTAATGGACTGGAAGCTTATGGCACCGAAGAGCAAAAACAGAAATATTTAACCCCGCTGGCCCAGGGAAAAAAAGACGGGGAACTCTACACCGGCGCTTTTTTATTAAGCGAACCTGAAGCGGGCAGCGATGCCACCTCGCAACGCACCACCGCTGAGGACAAGGGCGATCATTACCTGCTAAACGGCACCAAGAACTGGATCACCAACGGCGGCACCGCTTCGGTGTATTTGGTGATTGCACAAACCGATGTTGCTAAAGGCTCCAAAGGCATCAACGTATTTATTGTAGAGAAGAACTGGCCCGGCGTGGTGGTGGCTGCCAAGGAAAACAAACTGGGCATCCGCGCCAGCGACACCCATACCATTTTGTTTAACGATGTAAAAGTGCCCAAAGAAAACCGCATAGGCGAGGACGGGTTTGGATTTAAGTTTGCCATGAAAACCCTTGCCGGCGGCCGCATTGGCATTGCCGCGCAGGCGCTGGGCATTGCCAGCGGCGCTTATGAACTGTCGCTGAATTATTCGAAAGAACGGAGGGCCTTTGGTACCGAAATTTCCAACCACCAGGCCATTGCCTTTAAGCTGGCCGATATGGCTACAAGAATTGAGGCCGCCCGGTTGCTTTGCATGAGGGCTGCTTTTGATAAGGACCAGAAGAAGGATTATACTTTAAGTTCTTCCATGGCCAAAGTATTTGCCTCGGAAACTGCCATGTGGACCACGGTAGAAGCCGTGCAGATCCACGGTGGTTATGGTTATGTAAAAGAATACCACGTAGAGCGTTTGATGCGTGACGCCAAGATTACCCAGATCTACGAAGGCACCAGCGAGGTGCAGCGGATCGTCATCAGCCGCAGCATTTTAAAATAGACAAAGGCTCAGAAACAAATAAGTGGCAGGCCGGGAGCAAACCGTTTCGTTGGTGCTTCGGGCCTGCCATTTGTTTTACTGCCTGCCTTCCCTGCACCGCTTCACCGCCCTTCGGAACCGGTATTTTATCCAACCATCGAATGCGGGTAAATTTGCAGGACAACAATACGAACGCAATGCTGACCGACCGGAACAAATATTTGGAGATTAGTAAAGAGCTGAATGCCCAAAACGTAAGGCTTGTAGCTGTTAGCAAAACCAAGCCCGTAGAGGCGATCAAGGAGCTGTACGACCTGGGCCAGCGGGACTTCGGAGAGAACTATGTGCAGGAACTGACAGAGAAGCAACCGTTGTTGCCCGGCGATGTCCGCTGGCACTTCATTGGACACCTGCAAACCAACAAGGTGAAATACCTGGCTCCCTTTGTGCATTTGATTCACGGTGTGGATAGCTTTAAGTTGTTGAAAGAGATCAACAAGCAGGCGCAAAAAGCCAATCGGGTCATCGGGGTTTTGTTGCAGGTGCACATAGCCCAGGAAGAAACCAAATTTGGCCTGGATGAAAACGAATTGAAGGAGTTGCTGGATACCCGCCGGAGCGAAGTGGAGGCCCTGCAAAACATTAACGTGACGGGGTTGATGGGGATGGCTTCGTTTTCGGATGATGAAAAGGTTATCCGCAACGAGTTTCGTTACCTAAAAAACCTGTTTGATGCATACGCTCCGGTGCAATCGGCCAACATTCATCTGCAAACCCTTTCCATGGGCATGAGCAGCGATTATAAAATTGCCGTAGAAGAAGGCAGCACCCTGGTGCGCATCGGCAGCCTGCTTTTTGGGGCCCGAAAATATGTGTAAACGGTAATGACTAACCGGTTGGCATACTTTTTTACTAGTTTTAAGAAACCTCAGTCATGAAAAAAGCATATTTTTCTTTTGTAGCCCTGTTTCTTGGTGCGATGGCAGCCGTTGCACAGGAAACCAAAAAAGTAGACGTAGACATTAATGCCGATACCGGTGGCGGCAACTGGTACGCCTCGCCCTGGGTATGGGTGGTGGGCGCCGCCGTGTTCATTTTGTTGCTGGTGGCATTAACCCGTGGAAGCGGACGCCGAGCCGATTAGTTTTTCTTACATACATACAAAAAAGACCGGTGCGTTGCCGGTCTTTTTTGTGCTTGCCTGAAAAAAAGATACAGTTGCCTGTATCTTTTGGGGAGTTCATCTATCATGAACGCATTGCTATGCGCTGAATTTTCTATTACAATTGTTTGGATAAAATTTTATTTGCCCGAGAGCTCTTTCATCCAATAGTGAAACTTCCGGATCCTGTTTTTACTCATGTTCACAAAAGTTTCCTCGGTTGTTCTTGTCAGATACAACAGGTAACAGATTATCGTCATCAGCACAATAAAAAACCACACTGGAAACATAACTCTGATTTTTACTCCTAAAAATCCAAAGACCGTTCCAAAGTTTGGGATGACCAATAATTATTTTCTGTGATCCTTTGTGGCGTTAAAGGGGTTCATTGTTGACTTTGTTACAAATAAGGCGGAATAACACAAAACCTATAGAAAAAAGTCAACAGTAGTTTCCACAGGGTGGTGCATGGTGAACAGGCTCTTGGGTTTCAGTCCTTCTTTAAGAGAATAAAAAGTTTAAACACTTGCGGCGATTAAGAAATCAATCAATAATTCAAACCATCGAAGGCAAAGATTGTAGCCAAAGAAAGTTCTCATTCACCATTGACCATTCCCTATTTAAAAGTGCTCTTCATGACCCGGATCATTCCCTGCGGCGACCACTGCGGTGCCACAATCATGCGGCGCACGGTATAAAGGGGCATTGTGGAG
>JAEVYV010000175.1 GCA_023392575.1 Bacteroidota bacterium
GCCCGCTTCCTTCGCCTTTCCAGTCACCCATTAGCCAGGACCATTTTTCCCAGGGCTGGTTTTGTTGGGCAAAGGCGGTGGTCATCAGGGCTGCAAGCCCAAGGGTCAAAAACAGTTTCATCTTCATTTATACGGTTTTTAAGGTTTTTTGTTTGTTCCTGAGCATGAGGATGGCTTTTTCCGCCCTGGTTTTTCGGGTGGCTTCCTGCTTTGCCGAGCCCACCCAATCGCAGTAACCCTGCATGTACGAGGGGGCGAGGGTTTTGAAAAAAGAATGGGCTTGTTCGTCCCTGTCCAGCAGGGTCTGGAGTTCGGCGGGAACGCCTTCTACGTGTTCGCCTTTTTTAAGCATACGGGTTATGATTGGTTTTAAAAGCGGAGACAGGCTCCGGACGGTTTATTGATTAACTACTTCTTGCTTTTGCTCAATAAAAATACGGTAGATATGATACACAAACTCCCAACCCAATCGATAACCGAAAAAGGCACGTTTAACCAATATACGGCCAACAACGTTGCTGCAAGCGGTTCGGCCGAAGCCAACAAACTGGCTTTTTGCCCTCCGATTATTTTTACTGCCGACAGATAAAAGTAAAATGCAATCAAGGTTCCAAAGACTACAATAAGCCCGGTGTACAAATAGGTTTGCAGATCCCAAGAGCCTTCAACGTTCCAAGGGGCTTTTACAAAACTGAATATCGTTCCACCGCAAAACAGTCCCCAGCCAATGACGGCTGACGACCTATATCTGGACAACAATGCAATGGGCTGCAAGGTGTAAATTGCCAGGGCAACCGCCGATGCCAGGCCAAAAAACAAAGCAGTGCCGGATATGGCAAGTGTATGGATGTCGCCGTGCGTCACTAATAAAAAAGTGCCGATGATGGCCAAAACAAGGGCGATAAGCTCTATGGGAGTTGGCAGTCGTTTGTGTTTGCATGCCAGGTATGCGGCAATCACAATGGGCCCCGAATACTGCAGTACGGTAGCCGTAGCGGCATTGGAATGTTTGATCGCGACAAAATAGGTATACTGAACGGCCAGCATCCCCGTGATGCTGAAGAGAACCAGGTGCAGGGCGTCTTTCTTGTTGCGCCAGATGGCAAGCATGTCTGCTTTTTCTCCAAACCAGCCAAACAGCAATAAGCAAAAGCCGGAAACCAGCATGCGCACAGTAATAAGCCACTCCACATTAATTCCTCTTTCTTGAAACAAGAATTGTCCAAGCGTTCCGGACACACCCCAAGATATGGCGGCGGTGAGGGCTAAGCCAAAGCCCTTTAAAATTTTAGCATCCATCCATTTACAGTTTCACTTTATCGGCTGCAAAAGTGCAGCAAAAACACCTGTGGGTCTTCGTTACAACTGAATACTTTTTGTAAAAGTTTTGGACTTTTGCAAACCTGTTTGTAAAGACAGGTGTTTTTGTTGCGACAGTTATGGTCATGAGATTGGCGTTGTAAATAACTTGCCGCAAACGGAAATAAGAAAGAAAATAGTGACGAAGAATAAAATTGTCCATAACAACAGAAATCCGCCCCTTTTTAAATGAAAGGACAACACAAGCAGCACGGAATCAGCCAATTGGTTTCCGGTCAATTCTTCAACCGGTTGACTTATGCCGTATTGCTTTCTTATCAAAACGTCTTCGATGCTATTTCTTTTTCGTAAATAAACCGTACCTGTGCGCTTCGTTGTTTGTCGGAAGTAAGAAACAAGCGGTACCGTTTTTCTGCCGCCGTAATAATGAGCAGGGCGGTGTTGGGCGGAATGCTCCCCAGGTTGTCTGCGATCATGGTAATCTCCTGTTCGGGGTGTTCCAAATCTACTTTTATTTCAAGTGTAATGGGTTTTAACCCCAGTCTTTGGTTGGCCACCAAAACACGGTTGTTCAGCATCACGGTAATGGAATCGCCATCAATTTCGGCGTTGTCGTAAAAGTCAAGCCTGATGATGCCGGTATCCACTTTAATTTCCTGAATGTGGTTGAACTCCGATTTGGCCACACGGGTTAAAACAATTTTGCCGGGCGTGCAGGCCGCACTTCCGTTCATGACCACGCCGCCCCATTCGCCGCTGAGGATTTCCCGGTTGTCTTCTTTGCTGTACGACAAAGTAAAATAGCGGATGCAGGGGGTACAGTCCGGCGGAATGTGAAAAGTGGTTACCCGGTGCTCCTGGATGTTAATGGTTTTGGTAGCCGCATTATAAAAACCGGTATAATTCTTTTTTACGTAGTTCAGCACATCGGAATAGTGGTAGCAAAAGCCGGCCACCTGCCCGTCGGTGATGTTTACCTGTAATTCTACATGGTAAACCGGAAAGCAGCCGCCGGGCTGTTGGGTCAGCGTTCCTTTCCAAATGCCGTTCAATTGCTGCGAAAAAGCAAGTGCATGCAGGAGGAGGAGAAAACTAGTTAGGAGCAGCTTCACAAACGAAAAATAGTGGTTTTCGTTTGCACGACCTGAAAAATTATATGAATGGCAGGGAAATTAATAATGAAAAATGAAAAATGTAAAATGAAAAGTGCGGCTGTTTTAAATTTTTACTTTTTCATTTTTTATTTTTCATGGTTACCTGGTTGGTATCGGAACCGCACCATGGCATTTTTTTGTTCGGTGGATGTGATGCTCACCTGGTAGCGTTTGTCGCCATCCTGAACGATCATCAGGGATGTGTTGGGCGGAATGCGGCCCAGGTTTTCAGCCACCATCACCAAGGTGTGCTCTCCGTGGTTTTCATTCATCTTCAGGGTATAGGTGATGGGCGAGGCCGAGAGGCGTTTGTTTGCCAGGATCAATTCTCCGTCCAGGTACACGCTGATGGTATCGTCATCAATCTCCCCGTTGTCGTACAGCCGTATTGTGATCTCGTCACTGGTCACCGTCAGCGCCTGCACCAGTTCGTTCTTACGGGACCGGGTAACCGTGGGAATGCTGATCCTGGGTCGTTCGATCGGTCTTTCCACAATAATAGGGCCGGTGGTTCTTTGTTGAATGGTATCTGTTTTGGGCTTTTCGAGGGCAACCTCAGGTTTATGGCTGGGAGTACGGGCCGGAGCTTTGGCCACCGGCCTGGTTGCCGGCTTATGGTTGGTTTTAACGGTTGATTTGGGGGGTGTTTTTAGTGCTGGCTTAGGCTTGGCTTCCGCAACAAGCGTATCGGTGTTTTTGGGCGGAAGAACGTTGCGCAAAAACGGCTCTACATAAAAATCCGAGGTGGTTACTTTTCTTAAAAAAACGGTGCCGCCGCCGCAGTCGCCCCACTGGCCGTTGTTCTTTGGGTTCTCGCGGTCTTCGGTCCTGCCCACGTAGCTGCCTTCTAAAAATTCCTCCCGGCCCGACTTGGCATAGGAAAATTTATAATTCATGAGGCAGGTGCCGCCACCGCCCAGGTTGCGTACCTCCACCGTGCGCAGCTCCTGAATGGTGAAGGAACCATTCTTTACCATAAAATTGCCGGTCATGGAGGCTTTTCCGTAAAAACGGGTATCGAGGTAGGAATAAGAAACGCCGGTTACGGTTTGCGATTTGTTCTGCTCTACCTGGAACTCCAGGCGGTATTGATCGCCTGCTTCCGTAATAAAATAGCCCCGCCAGATTCCGGTCAGGTTTTGACACAAGGCCAGCCCTGGCATAAATCCAAAAACAAAAGCAATGAAAAGTTTAGGTAAAGCTGGTTTCATCTCAAAGCGCAAAATAATAATTAAGGCTTCTTTAAATCGGCACTTGTAGGTATGAATTTGTTAATTTTGCCGCTCTTTATGAGTGAAG
>JAEVYV010000200.1 GCA_023392575.1 Bacteroidota bacterium
CGGCCAACACCCTGAGCCCCACGAATTTTACCGTTGACGACATTACCCCGACGGGCCTGAGAGACAAGGGGCAATGGCTGACCTTATTTATCAACGACCCCGATTCCACGGAGCACATCTATTACAACAACAAAAACAAGCTGTACCGAACCCGCACCGCCTCCACCGTTTCCGCTACCTCGTGGACTGAGATGACGGGGGTGAGCTCTACGGTGCCTGCTTCGGAAGAGTTCACCTCAATGGCCGTCAGCAAATCGCTGAACGGCACCAAGTACCTGTATTTTGGAACCGATGGGGGAAAGGTGTACCGCCTCAACAATCCCAACAGGGGAAGCGCTTCTATTACCCCGGTGGCCATAACGCCGCCGTCCATGACGGCCAAGAGTTACGTGGCCGGCATCAGCATCAACCCCCGAAGTCCCGATACGGTGCTGGTGGTGGTTTCCAACTATGATATGGCGTCCAGCAACCCGCCCGTGATCGTCAATAATATCTTCTGGACGGGCAATGCCACCTCGGCCAATCCCACCTGGCAGGTGATTGACGGGGCGCTGGGCCCGGTTTCCTCGCAAAGCTGCGCCATTGTGGTTAGAAACAGCGGGGTGGAGTATTATGTGGGCACTTCGGTGGGCCTGTACAGCACCACCACGATTTCGGGGAACAATACGCAATGGTTCAACGAAGGATCGGGGATGCTGAAAAAAGCCATTGTCCGCTCCCTGGTCAACCGCCAAAAAGACAACAAGCTGGTGGTGGGTACCCATGGCAACGGCGCCTTTGTGGCCAATATTGGCGATGCTGTAGCCCTGCCCGACAACATCATTCCCGGCCCCACCAACCCGGGGGGGACCGGCGACCAGGTCTTTATCGAGCTGGTTTATCCGACCCTCACCCAAGACGAAGTACGGTTTAGAGTGGGGAATCTGACCAGTGTGAAGCAGATAACGGTGACGCTTTTTGGCATCAACGGGCAAAAAATCCTTCAAAGCCAACAGCCCTACCAGGACGGCAGCCTGCGGCTGGGGCGGCTGGCCCGCGGAGCCTATGTATTGCAAATAACCAGCGATGACGGCCAGCACCGCCATGTGCAACGAATTACCCGAAATTAAAACCAAAGCCCTCTCTGCGAGGGCTTTCACATTATTGTTTATGCAAAAGAAAAAACAAGGGCATCATGGGGTTATGAGATCCGTTTTTTTATTCTGCTGCCTTTTTCCCGCCCTGGCAGGCTTTGGGCAAAGGCATGAGGGCACCAGGGTTTATGGTTATGTGCAACCGGTATCGCGGGGCATGGCCGGCCGGCATGAAAACCCCTCCTCTATGGTAAACTATTACATCTACCTTTCCAGCACGGCAAAAACCCGCATCTACCCGGTGGAAATCTGGATCAAGGGAGAGCGGTTGGGCGTGCAGGCGGAAGCCGTGCACCGAACCCCGGTTACCCTCACCAAAGACGAAGCCGTTGCCGGTTCCGGCGAAATCATCCTGGTTCCCCAAACCACGGCAAAGGTGTGGCGGCTAACCGGCACCACAGAGCCAGCCCAAAAAAACTTCAGCAGGGCAAAACACATGGCAAAGACCCATGAACTGGTGGTAGTGTATAAAACCGGCGGCAGGTTTTATTATGCCGCTCTTGAAAAATTTTCGGAACTGGCCTCGGGTTTAAGGCAATGATTGGGAGATGTATGATGTCTGATGTAGGATGTAGGATGTCGGATGTATGAGGTACGATGTGAGAAGTGAGAGGTGAGACGGCAGACGGAAAACGGGAAACAAAACTGGTTTCCAGCTGCTGCAATCGTATCGGCAATGGTGAATGGTGAATCGGCAGTGAAATCCATCAATTGGAAAATGATTGGGTATAAGAGAGGGGTGCTGCCCTTAAAAATTTGGTTGCGTTGAGGGAAAAGAATAAGGCCGGCAAGACTACCGGCCTCTAACCTAAACCGTCCGACTAAATATTTTGATACCAAACCGTTCGGCAACCATCGTGAGACGTGAGCCAAAGCATCAACCGCTTTTCTTTCCGTTGTCCCGATGGCCGTTGGTATGGTTGGCTATGATCATTTTTCATGGATGTAGTTTTCAACTTCTGTGCCAAGAGCCAGAAATTGTGGATAACTTAGAAACGGATTTTTTGGCTGCAGCGTATTTTGTAAATTGTTAAAAAACCGTGTATGGCCGTTCAACCCTGGCGTAAGGGGATCGTTACCCGAATAGAGAACGAAACCTACAATACCCGCCGCTACTGGATTCAGGTGCCCGAAGTGGAATCGTTTGATTTTGCTCCGGGCCAGTTTGTTACCCTCGACTTGCCCATACACGAAAAACCCAACAAACGATGGCGCAGCTATTCCATCGCCTCCTGGCCGGACGGGACCAATGTGTTTGAATTGTTGATTGTTTTACTCGAAGGGGGCGCCGGCACCACATATTTGTTCAACGAAGTGCGGGAAGGATCGGAGTTAACCCTTAGGGGCCCGCAAGGCGTGTTCACCCTGCCCGAGCCCATTGAAAAGGACCTTTATTTTATTTGCACCGGAACCGGCATTGCCCCTTTCCGCAGCATGGTGCACCACATCAAAAGACATGGCGTGCCGCACCAAAATATCCACCTCATTTTTGGCACCCGCACCAAGGAAGATCTTTTGTACCTGGATGAAATGAGGAGGCTGGAAACGGAAGTAGAAGGCTTTCATTATATACCTACGCTGTCGAGGGAAAAATGGGAGGGCTGCTGCGGCTATGTGCACGCCATTTATGAAAACCTGGTGAATGAAAAAAAGAATGGCCATACCGAACCGCCGCCCGCCAATTTTTATTTGTGCGGATGGAAGGCGATGATCGACGAAGCCAAACAACGCATTGTGGGATTAGGCTACGATAAGAAGGCAATCCATTTGGAGTTGTATGGATGATGTTTCAATTCGACAATTCGACAATTCGGCAATTCGATAATTTGACAATGTGCCAATGGCTGGTTCGCTCTATTGAAACAGCCTTATACTTAACCTGAGTTGGGATTAAGTCTTGCTTTTTCGAAGGCCGTCTTTCCTTTTTGGTTCCATCTCTCTGATTGTTACTTTTTTTGCTTGCCCAAAAAAAGTAACCAAAAAAGGGCCCGCAAATCCAAAGGCTCCGCTGGATTTGCGAAGCCAGCGCACAGGGCAAGAGTCTTTTAGTTATAGTCCTTGTTCACGATGGTTTGGTTGTCGTGCCAGGCACAACTACTGGAGGCGCTGTATTGATGTGCTGTTTATTATTATTTTTTTAGCCACATCGATTGCTTCGCAGTTCCGCTACTCTTTTCCTAAGGCAGCTACGGTACATAGCCAATGCGGAATAAGGCGCTGGTCCTTTCTTTTAGATGGTAGAAGATAGGGGCTGCTGTTTTCTTATTCCAACTCAGGTTATATTAGCAAATTAACTAACCCCCTATGTTTGTTTTATTAAAAGTTCTGCTTTTCTTTCTGCGGCCGGTGGTGTGGATTGTTGTTGTTTTTTTAATTGCCTACTTTACTAAAAATCAAAAACGCAAATCGGTTCTCTTTTCGACGGGGTTAGTGCTTTTGCTCTTCTTTACCAACCCGTTTATTATAAGAAGCATCATTAGCGCTTATGAGACAGCGCCGGTTCAACTGGCGTCAACTGCAAAGTACAATGCCGGCATTGTGTTGGGCGGATTTGTTTCCTACAACAAAAAAGATGACCGTGGGTATTTTAACCCGGCCTCTGACCGGTTTATTCAAACAGCGCTGCTGTATAAAAAAGGCCATATCAATAAAATCATTGTAGCAGCCGGCAATGGCTATGTGGTGAAGCATGATTTTAGAGAGGCGGATTTTATCAAACAACACCTGGTGGACCTGGGCATACCGGCAGATGATATTTTAACCGATCCTTTATCGAGAAATACTTTTGAAAATGCGGTCAATGCCAAAGGCCTTGCCGACTCAGCGCATCTGCAAGGGCCTTTTCTTTTGATTTCTTCCGCCATGCATTTGCCCAGGGCAAAGCTGGCCTTTGTAAAACAGGGGATGAAGGTTAAGCCCTACCCTTGCGATTTTGATTCGAAGAACGTCGGCAACAATTTTATAGAAGATTATTTATTGCCTTCGGGGCTGGCCCTCAACAAATGGGACAATTTTATAAAAGAACTTGCCGGCATAACGGTTTATAAAATCACCGGCAAGGGATAAAAGTGTTGAAGACTAAAGCGTCTTCAACACCACGTCTTTTATCTGGTCGATGGCAATCCGCTCCTGCAGCATGGTATCGCGGTAGCGGATGGTCACCGTGTTGTCTTCCTTGGTTTGGTGATCCACCGTTACACAGAAAGGCGTACCAATGGCGTCCATTCTTCTGTAGCGTTTACCAATGGTATCTTTTTCTTCATAAAAGCAACGGAAGTGGCCTTTGCAGGTATCCATGATGCTTCGGGCAATTTCCGGCAGACCATCTTTTTTCACCAGCGGCAATACAGCTAATTTAATGGGTGCCAGCTTTGGCGGGAACTTCAACACCACACGACTGTCTTTTTTTTCCTCGGTGCTTAAATCCTGCTCCTCGTAGGCTTCGCTTAGTACCATCATCACGGTTCTGTCCACGCCAATGGATGTTTCCAATACATAAGGAATATAGTTGCCGTAGGGCTTGCCGGTTGCCGGATCAACATCGTTATCGAAATACTGCATCTTTTTTTTGCTGTATTCCTGGTGGTTCTTCAAATCGAAATCCGTACGGGAGTGGATGCCTTCCACTTCTTTAAACCCAATGGGAAAATCGTATTCAATGTCACAGGCTGCGTCGGCATAGTGGGCCAGCTTCACATGGTCGTGAAAGCGGTATTTCTCAGCCGGGATGCCCAGGCTCAAGTGCCATTTCATTCTTTCCGCCTTCCAGTATTCGTACCACTCTTTTTGCGTGCCGGGACGAATGAAAAACTGCATTTCCATTTGCTCAAACTCCCGCATGCGGAAGATGAACTGCCTGGCTACAATTTCATTCCGGAAGGCCTTTCCTATTTGGGCAATACCAAACGGGATCTTCATCCGGCCGGTTTTTTGCACGTTCAAAAAGTTGACAAAAATGCCCTGTGCTGTTTCGGGACGCAGGTAAATGGTGTTGTCTTCCTCCTCGGAAGAAACGGCGCCAAATTCCGTGGAGAACATCAAATTAAACTGACGCACATCGGTCCAGTTGCAGGTGCCGCTTACCGTACAAACAATTTTATTATTCTCGATCAAGGTTTTTAAGCCGTCAAAATCGTTGGCGGCCAAAAGCGTATCCATTTCTTTTAGCAGGATTTCCGACTGCTCGGGGTGTCCTTCCCTCTCCAGCTCATCGGCCTTAGCTTCAATCAAATGATCAACGCGGTAGCGTTTATTGCTGTCCTTGTTATCGATCATCGGGTCGCTGAAATTATCCACGTGACCGCTGGCCTTCCAGGTGGTGGGGTGCATGAAAATAGCGGCGTCAATGCCCACAATATTCTCATTCATCTGCACCATGCTTTTCCACCAGTAGTCTTTGATGTTTTTCTTGAGCTCACTGCCCCACTGGCCGTAATCGTATACGGCGCCCAAACCATCATATATTTCGGATGACGGAAAAATAAATCCATACTCTTTGCAATGCGAAATAATTGCCTGAAAACGGTTGCTATCTGTTGCCATAGTGGCGCAAATATACCCCCTGTCCCCCTAAAGGGGAGAGGTAGATTCATCAAACTTTTCTTTTTTACTATTTCTTTTTAGAAAGAACTTTTTATAAACACCTTAGCTGAATAGCCGTACCAGCCGTACAAGGGAGTCCCGATAGCTATCGGGACAACAAAAGCCCAATAGAATGACAAAAGCCGGTAACAAAATCATTAGCCTTATAATTGAAGAACCGGTTGAAATAAGAAAGAACTCTCCGGCCTACGTCTCCCCTTTAGGGGGACAGGGGGAGTTTACGTCACCTTCACATCATCACCCGTGTGTTCGTTTTCCTGTTTTTTCTTTTGCTCCTGCTGTTTCAGGGTTCCGTTTTCTTCCTCCACATCGATGTGTTTGATCCAAACCGCATAGTTGCTCGGATAAATGCGGTTGCCATAGGCTGCGGCATAGGCCTTGGTAAACTCGGCGCCGAAATAAAGGATGATGGCCGAATAATACACCCAAAGCAACAAGATGACCAGAGAGCCCGCCGTGCCGTAGGCACTGCCGATATTGCTGCTCCGGATGTAGAAGGTGATCCCGAATTTTCCGAGCATGAACAGAAAGGCCGTAACCACGGCACCCGTCAGTACATCCTTCCATTTGATTTTGGCATCGGGCAACACTTTAAAAATAATGGCAAACAACAGGGTAATGATTCCGAAGGTCAGCACCAGGTTGAGCACATAAATAAGCACCACGGCCACGTTTGGAAAAATATTGACCAGCCGGTTGCCCAGCGCTTCCATCAATCCATTGATGACCAGGGAAACCAATAAAATAAAGGCCAGACTGACCACGATGGAAAAAGAAAGCAGGCGGTTGAGGATCATTTTCAGCCAGCCCTTTTCGGGCTTGGTTTTTAAGTTCCAGATGGTATTGATGGAATCCTGGATTTCGGCAAACACCGTGGTGGCGCCTATCACCAGGGTGGCAAAACCCACGATGGCGGTAAAATTGCTTTTACCACTCAGCGTTGCGTTTTTGATAATATCCTGGATCTGCAGGGCGGCATCGGGGCCCACAAAACCCTTTATCTGTTCGTAAATGCTGCCTTCGATGGCCTGTCCCCCGTAAAACAATTCGGCAAAAAAAATGATCACCAGCAGCATGGGGCCAATGGAAAACACGGTAAAATAAGCCAGCGATCCGCTTAGCTTAAACACTTTATCGTCTGAAAAACCCTGGAAGGAGGCTTTTACTAACTGCCACACTCCTTTTGGTGTTAGCTTTTTTGTCACCTCATGATTTTTTGTATTGTGAAAAGATAACCATTAGCCGCCATAATGAAGAGCGGTACGGCGCCGCAAACCCTTGTTCATGCCTTTTTTTGGGACGTATTAAAATAATACAGGGCCAGCCCCAGCAAAACGGTACCTATGCCAGCCGTTTCTTTGCCGGCTTTTCGGTGCGGCTCTGGCTCGTTTTTTACGGGAGCGGGGTGCGGCGCTTTGTGCCGCAAGTCCTTTTGGCGGCTTTTTTCGGATGGCGCCCCGGGCCGGGGTTTTGCCACCGGCCGTTCTTTGGGTTTCGATCCCGGCACCACGGCCTCCCGGTCCCACTGAGCATACTCGCTGGGAATGATTTTGGCTCCTTTGTGCAGGGCAAATGCCTTGGTAAATTCTGCCCCGAAATAAAGAATAATGGAAGAATAATAGATCCACACCAAAAGCACCACCAAAGACCCCGCTGCCCCGTAGGTGCTTCCGATCTGGCTTTTACTGATGTAAAACGAAATGGCAAAACGGCCGATCATAAACAACAGCGATGTGGCTATGGCCCCCGGCCAAATGGCTTTCCATTTGATTCTGGCATCGGGCAGCACCTTAAAAACAATGGCAAACAACAGGGTGGTGATGCCCAGGGTCAGCACCAGGTTGATCACATACAACACCACAATGCCCAGACCGGGGAAAGCGGTTTTTAACCGTTCGCCGATGCCTTCGATAATAGCTGTAACCGCCAGGGATACCAGCAATAAAAAACCAAGCACCGCAATAAGGCCAAAGGATAAAATCCGGCTGAGGATCAGTTTCATAATCCCCGCTTTGGGCGAAGGTTTTAAGCCCCAAATGCCATTGATGGAATCCTGCATCTCGCCAAACATGCTGGTGGCACCAATCAACAAGGTCGCCACACCTATGATGGCGGCTACCCCTCCCTTGCCGCTGATGGAGGCATTCCGGATGATTTCCTGAATTTGTTTGGCCGCATCGGCTCCTATAAAACTCTGCAGTTGTGCGTAAATAGAGCCTTCCACGGCTTCGCGGCCCAGAAAAGAGCTGCACAAATAAATGATCACAATAAGCAGGGGGCCCAGGGAAAACACCGTATAATAAGCCAGCGAAGCGCTTAGTTTCACGATCTTATCATCCGTCGTACCCTTAAATGCGCTTTTCAAGGCGGCCCACACCAGCTTAAAAGAAAACTTTTTCATTGTACCGGTTTAGAGCAACCCTTACAAAAAAGCAGCCAATTGTCGGAACGGGGATTGGGGGGATTTTTAGGATTAAGGAGGAGATGACAACATTCCTATAAACAAAGAGTCTTCCATTTTTGAAGACTCTTTTATTTCCAGCTAATCGATTAAATCTACCCAAATCCCCGTTCTGACATTATGGTTCAAACAATTTATCATTGTTTTTATGGCGGTCGGCGTCCCTGATGTTTTTCTTTTCGAAATTTTTATGCAGGGCTTCGGTCAGGTCTACGCCGGTTTGGTTGGCGATGCAGATCAGCACCCAAAGCACATCGGCCAGTTCATCGGAAAGCTTTTTGCCTCTATCACTATCTTTAAAAGACTGATCACCATAAATGCGGCTCATCAGGCGGGCCACCTCCCCTACTTCCTCGGTAAGGATGGCCATGTTGGTCAATTCGCTAAAATACCGGACACCGGTAGTAGTGATCCAGTCATCTACCCTTTGTTGTGCTTCCTGTATGGTCATTATAATTTATTGATCGGTTTGTGATTGAGCTTGAGGTCCATTAACGTAGCAATGGAAGTTGCCCTTTGTTTTAGCAAGATCGCTTTTTCGCCTTCAAATAATTCATCCGCCGTTTCCGTAAACAGCTTCACCCACCTGTCCAAATGTTCTTTTTTAATGGCTGATAATTGATGGATATGCTGGTGCACTTCCATTACGTTTTTTCGATAGCCGTGTTTGCCAAAAATAACCGCCTCCCAAAAATCAGCAATCACGGGAATGTGGGTATCCAGATCGAGGGGAACCACTTCGGTAAAAAACCGCCCGATCAATTCATCCTTAAATGCCTTTCTGTAAAAGGCATTTAACAGCAGCACCAGGTCTTCGCGGTTTTCAATATCCTTTTTCATTCTCTGTTTTTCGTATCAATGACAATGGTAACCGGTCCGTCGTTCAATAGCTCCACTTTCATATCGGCGCCAAAAATGCCGGTTTCTACTTTCTTCCCCAGATCGTTTTCCAATTGGCTGATCATTTTTTCGTATAAAGGGATAGCCACATCGGGCTTGCTGGCCTTGATATAACTGGGCCGGTTGCCCTTTTTGGTAGAAGCATGAAGCGTAAACTGGCTGATGAGCAAAATTCCGCCGTCCACTTCCAAAACAGAGCGGTTCATTACGCCACTTTCATCATTGAAAATGCGCAGGTTCACCATTTTATTGCTTAGCCATTTAATATCTTCCTCGCCATCGGCATCTTCTATGCCCAGCAAAACCAGCAAGCCCCCTTGTATATGCCCGTTGACTTTGTTGTCAATGGTCACACTGGCTTTTGTAACTCTTTGTATAACTGCCCGCATAGTACGTTAAACTTCAAATGTAAAACAATCTAAAGGTGGAGGCAGAGTTTTGAATTTTTACTTTTTACTTTTGAGTTGTATGGATTTTTCATCGGAAATCAAACTTCAAACCACCCGCAGCGGCGGCAAGGGCGGCCAAAATGTAAACAAGGTGGAAACGGCGGTCATTGCCTATTTCAGCGTGCCGGCCTCGCAGTTGTTGTCGGCCGGACAAAAGGAAGTTGTTTTCAACAAGCTCTCCAACCGCATCAATGCGGAAGGCGAACTGATGGTAAAAGCCCAAACCCACCGCACACAGTTGCAGAACAAAGAAGAAGCGATCAGGAAAGTAAACGAACTGATTGCCGCCGCTTTGAAAAAGAAAAAACTGCGCCTGGCCACCAAGCCATCCCGGCAGGCAAAAGAAAAAAGGCTGGAGAACAAAAAGCGGTCATCGCTGCAAAAAGAAAACAGGAGAAAATTTAATCCGCGGGACCATTTTTAACACGGGGCTGCTGCAATACTTCTTACATTAGACCAAGAAAAATGACTTGAGACAGGGATTCATCATACTAACACTGCTGGCTTTTATACTCGGCGGCTCTTTGCTGCTGAAAGGTTGCCGCAAATCGGACCGGCCCTTTGCCGGCGCCACCCCTATTAACTTATCCATCCCACAGGGTTTTCCCCAGCCGGTTTATAATTTTCAAAACAATCCGCTGACAGAAGAAAGTTTTTTACTGGGCCGGAAATTGTTTTATGATGGCCGGCTTTCCATTGACGGCAATTTTCCCTGCGCTTCCTGTCATCAGCAAGTGGCGGCCTTCACCACTTTTGAGCACGACCGCAGTCATGGCTACAACCATTCGCATACCTTGCGCAACGCACCGGGGCTGGCTAACCT
>JAEVYV010000207.1 GCA_023392575.1 Bacteroidota bacterium
ATCATACCCTGTATATTTAACAGGTAAGCGGTACTTTAGATACGTACAAATCAAATACAACAATCATGGCAGTAATCAACCCCCACATTAACTTCAACGGCAATGCCGAAGAAGCCTTTACCTTTTACAAATCGGTATTTGGCGGAGCGTTTGCAAAAATTATTCGTTTCAAAGACCTGGCCAGCCCCGAATTCCCGGTAGCGGAAAAAGAAGAAAATAAGATCATGCACATTGCTTTGCCCATCGGGAAAACAAATATGTTGATGGGAAACGATGTGCCGGAAAGCATGGGCAAAACCAACGAAAACGAGAACCGAAGCAAAATTGTAGTCGTTGCCGAAAGCAAAGAAGAAGCCGACAAATTGTTCAACGGGCTTTCAGCGGGTGGACAAGTAGAAATGCCTATTGGCGATAGCCCCTGGGGGTCGTATTTTGGCATGTTTAGAGACAAATACGGGATTGAATGGATGGTGGAGTTTGAGCCAAAATAGAACGGAACGGCAGGGCGAACGCAATGAACGCCCAGCATCGGCCCGGCAAATTTGCACGTCAGTGCTGGTTGATCGTTTCGTGTTTCGAAGCCCGTCCGAACGCATAGCCGATGACCATTAGCACCAATCCATTCATCAGCCACAACTACAAACTGCAACATGAACAAAATTCACGCAACACTCACTATTTCACTTTCCCTGATGTTCTTTTCCTGTGCCTCTTTTGGTGATAATGTAAAAGAAAATAAAGAAAAGTTTATTCAGGTAGGTATTGAAAATTCACAACCTGTCGACGTGGATAATTTAGAATCAATCTATACGACAGCGCAATTAAATAACACGGAAGCAAAAACAAAATATCTAAAAGTTGAAAACCTGGAGACACGGTATGAGGACAGTGTCGTTTTATTTGTTAATGGGAATGAATTAGCTATTTATGATTTTGCTGGTAACGAACGTGAAATGGCTTTCATTCGTAACAAATTGAAACTATCTCACATTGAAAAGGTTGACAACCGGTTATTTTTTGGTAAAAGATGAATGCTTTCCTGCCCCTAATTCCTCGTTCCCTTTGTTCTTCTGAACAAAAAATAAATTGCCAGCAAAAGCGCCAGGCCCGCGAGGGAGATCAGCAGGAGGTCTTTGTTGGTGTAGCTGGTTTGGTGGCCGGGTTCAATAACCCTTGTGGTATCGCCTTGAGCATACACTCCCGTGGTGGCCAAAAACAAGAAAAAGAAAAGGAGCTTGTTCATGCGGTGGATTTTGCCCTAAGATAATTATTCTTTGGTTGCCAGGCCATTCACCGTGGCGGTCACCAGCTCGGGCTCGTACCCTTTCTGCAACAGGTAATCCATGGTTTTTCTTTTGCGTACCAGGTACTGTTCGTTCTTCAGCGATTCGTATTTTTTTTCGGCCAGCTCCTGCAACACCTCCCGGTAGGCATCTTCGTCAATTTGCTTCAGGGCTTTTTTGATGCTGTATTCGCTTACCTTTTTTTCCCGGAGGGCATAATAAATTTTTTTGCGGCCCCAGTCCTTCATGCGGAATTTGCCGCCCACAAACTGAATGGCAAACCGCTCTTCGTTCAGGTAGTCTTCCTCAATGAGGGTGGCGATGATCTCGTCGTGCTCGGCCTTGCGAACGCCTAACTCATACAGCTTTGTTTGTACCTCTGAATGACTGCGTTCCTGGTAGGCGCAATACTGCCGCAGCTTTTGCAGGGCCTGTTCTTTGGTTAGAAATTTTTTTTGCATTCTCCCTGTCCCCCTAAAGGGGAGACTTAGATTTAATCGGTTTAATAATATTGTTACAGTACAAGTGTGCGACGCAACAAAAGCTTAATAGATATTCCTCTGCTGGCTACATAATAATCAACTCCATACAACGAACTAATGGCTATAAAAATGCTTTTCCCACCTAAGTCTCTCCGCCAGTTGGCGGAGGACAGGGGGCTTATTCTTCCAACAACTCCAAACAACCAAACTCTTTCTCCAGCAAGGTATCGTAGTAATCGGCTTTTTGAAACAGATCGCGGAACATTTCGACGCCGGCCTCCCGGGTCATGTCCATATCGTACATGATGCAGGAGAGCACAATGTTTTCCTTTACACAACTCAGTACCAGGCTTTCCATTTTATAGTTTTCCTGCAACAAAAACTGGTACAGCGGCTTGATCTGCAAAATGTCGGCGGGCAGCTGACACAAATAGGCATCGCCGGCCACAAAATAATTATCGGGGTTGTAATTAATCTTGATCTTGGCATTGCCTTCTTTCACGCTCCAGTTGTTGTTCCCGTCGCGGGCCAGCTTTACGTCCTTGCCCAGTTCCGTGAGGATTTCCTCAACGGTTTTGGACACCCCCACGGGCTTGGCTTCCCGCTCGGGTGGTTTGGGCAGGCGCACCTCCGTGCCGCAATAAGGACAATACTTTCCGGCCTCAATATTACTGGCCAGCACCAAATGGTTGCAACTGTGGCAGCGGGTAGAGGGTTCGCCCTTGTAGGGAAGGTATAATTCCAGGGCCTCCCTGATATAGCTGGCCGGCAGGGCAAAGCCCAAATTATCGCCGCCGCGGATGATAAAGGAGTTGATGCCGATTACGTGGCCGTCTTTGTTTACCAGCGGGCCGCCGCTGTTTCCGGGGTTGATGGCCGCATCGATTTGAATGTATTTCACGCCGTCGCGAATGCGGTCCACTTTTGAGATCACCCCCTGGGTAGCCGTGTAGTTCAGGCCAAAGGGGTGGCCAATGGCCACCACCACGTCGCCGTCCTTGGTCTCTTCGTAGTTCCCCAGCTTCACCTCCGGAATTTGCACATCGGCCGGAGGCTGTAAAAAGGCAAGGTCATGTTTTTTATCGGTGTACCAAACCAGGGCCAGCCGCTTTTCAAAAAGCCGTCCCTGTATGGTCACTTCGGCGTTTTTGCCCACCACGTGTTCGTTGGTAACAATCAGGTCGAACTCCTTTATGTAAAAGCCCGTACCCGTGCTGTTTTGCGTAGCAATCTGGATGATGGCGGGGCGGTACAATTCTATGATCTGCTGTGTGTTCACCTTGTTTCCAAATTTAGGTATTCGATTTCTGTGGTAAATGACTGGTTGAAGGCCACGGCGTTGTCAAATTTCAGTTTGTCGGTTTTCAGTTTCATCACCGGGTATTTTTCTTTCCAGCGGCTTTCGATCTCTTCTATTTTTTGAAAGATGGCTTCCTGGTTGTACTCGTTGGTTTCTTTGTGATACAGATCTTCTTTGAAGCCCAGGTCCTTAAAATAGTCGCCATAGTTCACCATCATGAAGAGGTGAAAATATTCGGTAACGGGCCGGGGCAGGCTGTAGGAGTACTGGCAATACGAAAAGCCGTACTCGCTGATTTGCGCCGCTATGGCCGGCAGCTTGTTTTCCTTATACCAGGCCACGTTTTGGTTGGCATTGTAAATGGCATCGGCAATGGTTTTATAGTTTTGGGGGGTAACGATGGAAAAGGTGTATTTCGAACGGAACAGGTTGGCATAAAAAGCCTCCTTTTCTTTTTCCAGCAGCTTTTGATAGCACTCCATCATTTCCTGGTTTTTTTCGGTCACCAGGCGGTCGTCCTTTCGGAAATAGATCTCCACAATCTTTTCAATTTCCAGTAGTAGTTTGCCCTCCGGCACAATCAAATAATCAATGCGGTACGCCAGGGCCAGCAACAAATAGGCAATGCCGCCGGAGTATTTGTCGGCATCGATGCCGTTTATCAGGTCCAGGGTTTGCTGGATCCATTTTTTAAAGTATTTGAACTTGACCTCTTTTTCTTCGTCGGGAATTTTCTTCAGGTGTTCGGTATCGATGGGTTTTAAGCTGGTGAAATCCTGCACCAGCAGGTCGTCGTGCTTATCGGTTTTGGTGGCCAGTTCTTTTAAGCCGTAGTAGAGCTTACTGGGGTTGGCGGTTTGAATGTCGCTATTGAAGAGCATGGCCAGGGTGGTGCCGTCCATAGCATAGCGGGTATAGTAAAGGGTAAAATTCATTTCCAGCAACCGGCGCATCACCGGCACGCTGGGCTGGGGCATGGCGGCCAGCAGGGCCCTGGCCTCAAAAGTGTTTTCGTTATAAAAGCCCCGGATGATTTTTGAGCCCTGGTAAAATTCAAACCGTCCTTTTTTGCCTTCCTGCACATGGGTGACGTTGCCGGTTTCTTCATCGCTCAGGTAGTCGAAAAAAGCTGCAAAACTTTCGTAATATTTTTTTTCCTTAAACAGGCTGTCGGCGGCATTCCATTTTTCCACCTTGGCCACCGATTTATTGTTATCCGAGTACCGTCCAAATATGATTTCGGGCTCTGCATCCTCCTCCGGCTTTTTTTTTGACCAGCTAAAAATCTTTTCCAGCATAACAATCTAAGGCTTTAATTGGACACTATCCTAGTGTAAATTTCGTAATTCGGTCCCAACATTTGGTTGTTTGGCTGCACCGGGTCAAATTAAGTATTCAAAATGTGGGCCGCGCCGGCGGCAGGGGCCGGGGACCGGTTCAGGCCGGCGAAAGCCTTTTGTGGTTTGCCCAGGCCCGCTTTGCCGCCTTTAAAACAAAGGCTGGGGAGGGGTTAGATTTTGCCGGTTGGTTCTTATTCTCAACTTATCAACGCCTCGTGTTGGTCCGTAGAAAATCTGTAGTTTCGCCACACTTATTTCAAATTACCCAGAACATGAAGTTTATTGTTTCTTCTTCCCAACTGCTTAAACAATTGCAGCATATCAACGGAGTGATAAATGCCAATACGGTGCTTCCTATTTTAGAAGATTTTTTGTTTGAAGTTGAAAAAAATAAACTGACCGTGGTGGCCACCGACCTGGAAACCGTGATGCGGATTCAACTCGATATTGAAGCCAAAGAAGCCGGCAAGGTTTGTATTCCGGCCAAAATATTGATGGATTCGCTTAAAAACATTCCGGATCAGCCGCTCACCTTCAATATCGACAAAAACTTTGCTGTAGAAATAACCAGTGACAATGGTAAGTACAAGGTAATGGGCGAAAACCCGGATAATTTTCCCAAAGAGCCGGTTGCAGATGATACCACTTCGTTTGCCATGACGGCCACGGCTTTGGTGACAGCCATTAACAAAACCCTGTTTGCGGTCAGCAACGACGATCTGCGCCCCGCCATGACCGGCGTTTTCTTTGAACTGCACACCGACTACCTGCAATGCGTGGCCACCGATGCCCACCGCCTGGTTCGCTACAAAAGAACCGACGTGAGCTGTCCCAGAACCGATTCCTTCATTGTGCCCCGCAAGCCCTTGAACCTTTTAAAATCGGCCCTGCCCGATAAGGAGGACGAGATCATGGTTAGCTACAATTCCAACCACCTTTTTGTAAAACACGGCACAACCCAGATGAGCTGTCGCCTGATTGATGCCCGTTTCCCCGACTACAAAGTGGTGATCCCGGCGGACAATCCGTATAAAATGGTGGTGAACAAAAACGATTTTCAAAGTGCCCTGCGCCGGGTTGGCGTGTTTAGCAACAAAAGCACCAACCAGGTGGCCCTAAACATCAGCGGCAGCGAACTGCAACTAACGGCACAGGATGTGGATTTTAGCTTTGAAGGAAACGAACGCATGAAATGCCAGTACGATGGCGAAGACATTACCATTGCCTTTAATGCCCGTTTTTTAATTGAAATGCTGAACGCCACCGACAGCGAAGAAGTGCGGCTGGAGTTGTCCACCCCCACCAAAGCCGGCATTATTAAACCAACCGAGGCAGATGAAAACGAAGACGTGCTGATGCTGGTCATGCCGTTGATGCTGAACCAGTAAAAATGATTTATGGGTGGATGGGGATGCTCCCTGCTGCCTTTTACTATTTTGGGCTGGCCTTTTGATGAGGCCGGCCTTTTATTTATGGTGGATTACCCAACGGTTTTTTTACCCCTGAAAGATTCTAGAATAGGATTATATTTTTTATCTTTTAATTGTCGGACCTGATAAAGCCCGGCAATTTTTTTGCATTTAGCAAAGCCCCTTTGACCCTTTAAATACGAGATCATGGATCATGTAGTGCTCCGTTTGTTTGATAATTATACCGAGGCCGTGATTGTGTTGACCATGCTTCAGCGCCAAAACATCAATTGTCATATAAAAAACGAGAGCATCAGCAGCCGGCACCCTTTGTTGAACCAGTCCATCGGCGGCATCAAGCTGATGGTTCACCACAGCCAGGTGGAAAAGGCCTGGGATATGGTGGAAAAAGCAGAAAAAGATTATTTAAAAAACATTGCCTGCCCGGTTTGCAAGGCCCATGCGCTGGAACGGGTAAGCATCACCAAAAAGCATTCCTGCCGGCTGGCGGCGCTGGCCAGCATTATTTTGAATGGCCGTTCGGTGGAGGTGGCCAGGATCTACCGTTGTTTCCAATGCGGCTATGATTTTAAAAAACTGACGGGGGGAGGTTAAGGAGTTGAGTGGTTGATTGAGTTGCCTGGTAAGGTGGCCTTTTCCTTTGATCCACTCAGTCATTCAACCAAATCAACTTCTTCCTAACTTTAGTTCATGCTGCAAACCCTGTTGGATTATTTTCAAACCCTGGAACAAAGGCCCGCAGAACGCATGGCGTTTTTAGTGGGTGGTATGTTGGTTCTTTGGATCATTGAAGGCGCCATTCCCTTTATTTCCCTGCAGTACAAAAAAAACAAATGGCGGCACGCCTCCGTAAACTTCACCTTTACGGTTTTGCACCTGGTTATCCACACGGGTTTTGCTTTTTTTATCGTCCTGCTTTCCGATAGCTGCCGAGCCCATGGGTTGGGGTTGGTTTATTGGCTCCATGCTTCTGTAGGATGGACCATCGTTATTTCTTTTTTCGTGCTTGATTTTTTCGGCGGCTGGCTGGTACACCTGGTACAGCACAAAACCTATGTTTTGTGGAAGTTTCATGTGGTA
The DNA here is from genome assembly GCA_023392575.1 of Bacteroidota bacterium. GTDB lineage: Bacteria > Bacteroidota > Bacteroidia > Chitinophagales > Chitinophagaceae > Flavisolibacter. The sequence continues at coordinate 6,916 of JAEVYV010000207.1, forward strand.
CATCATTCCGACAACAATGTGGACGTGACCACGGGCCTGCGCCACCACCCTATTGAAAGTGTGTTGCGGGGGCTGTTTTTTTTGATGGGTGTTGCCGTGTCGGGGGCACCGG
>JAEVYV010000239.1 GCA_023392575.1 Bacteroidota bacterium
TGCCTATAGTCTGGACCAAGGAAAAACCTGGACGAAGTATGAAAAAAATCCCGTGCTTTCGAACCCCGGCATCAAGGATTTTCGGGATCCCAAGGTCATGTGGTATGAAGAAGGAAAAAAATGGATCATGACGCTGGCCACGAAAGACCGCATCAGCTTTTATTCGTCAACCGATTTGAAAAACTGGGTAAAGGAAAGCGAGTTTGGGCAATCGCTTGGCGCCCATGGCGGGGTGTGGGAGTGCCCTGATCTTTTCCGGTTCCACCACAATGGGGTGCCGGTTTGGGTATTGCTGGTTAGTGTCAACCCCGGCGGGCCGAACGGCGGTTCGGGCACCCAGTATTTTACCGGGCAGTTCGATGGAAAAAACTTCACACCCGATTCAGGCGATACCCGGTGGGTTGATTATGGTCCCGATAATTATGCAGGAGTCACCTGGTCAAATGTGGGAGACCGGAAATTGTTTTTAGGCTGGATGAGCAATTGGCAATACGCCAACCGGGTGCCTACAGCGCCCTGGAGGGGTGCCATGACCGTTCCAAGAGAGCTGGAAATTGAAAAAGTAGGAGAGCGGTTCATGCTGCTTTCCAAACCGGTCGGGGAGTTAGATCTGTTGAGTGAAAAAGAGGTCAAGCTGGCCGAGATCAAAACATCCCGCTTTGACCTTAGCCGGCAAACAGGAAGCCTTACGGGGCCTTCCCGGATTAAGTTTCATACACCAAAAACAGAAAGTTTTACCATTACCCTGTCCAATGACCTGGGAGAAAAGTTGGTGCTGGGTTACGACAAACCAACCGGTCGGTATTTTATAGACCGCAGTGCATCGGGAAAGATTGATTTTGAAAACGGTTTTGGAACCAGGCATACTGCTCCCCGAATTGCCCAAACAGACCGTATGGATATGGAACTGATCATCGATTTGGCCTCCATTGAAATGTTTGCTGATAAAGGCCTCTCCGTAATGACGGCCATTTTCTATCCGCAAAAGCCCTATTCGGAAATCCGGATTGAATCGCCTTCAATGATCACTTTAAACGCACTGCAGTTCACCAGCCTGAAAAGCATCTGGAAATAATCCGGCAATGTTTTTTGATTGAGATTAAGCGTTTGAGCGCACAGACCCGTACCAGGCTGTTGTCTGTTGGCTCAAATGACGCTGCCTACCTGTTCTTTCCTTATCTTTCCGTTTTTCAACGATCAGTACTATGCAAACAACAAAATGGCTGCTGGCAATATCCGCCGCAATTCTCAGTGCTTCTGCTGCTGCACAGGAAAAGAAAAAATGGGATGTAAATAATCCGGAAGGCAATTACAAAGAGGTGACCTTCACGGTAGATGAAGGCACCTGGATGAACCTTGATGTTTCTCCGGACGGAAAAGAAATTGTGTTCGATCTGCTGGGCGATATCTACAGCATGTCCTTCAGCGGCGGCCAGGCCAGGGTGCTCCGTTCGGGCCTGGCCTACGAGGTGCAGCCCCGCTTCAGCCCCGATGGGAAAAAAATCCTTTTTACCTCCGATGCCGGTGGCGGCGACAACATTTGGGTGATGGACCGCAACGGCAGCAATGCCAAACAAATCACCAAAGAAACCTTTCGCTTGTTGAACAACGGCGCCTGGTCGCCAGACGGACAATACATTGTGGCCCGCAAGCATTTTACTTCCAGCCGCTCCCTGGGCGCCGGCGAGATCTGGATGTACCATATCAGCGGCGGCAACGGCATTCAGCTCACCACCCGCAAGAACGACCAGCAGGATGTGAACGAGCCGGTGGTTTCCCCCGATGGCCGTTATGTGTATTTCAGTGAAGACATGTATCCCGGCGGGTTTTTCCAGTACAACAAAGACCCCAACAACCAGATTTTTGTCATTCGTCGTTTTGACCGGGAAAAGGGCACGATCGAAAACGTAACGGGAGGCCCCGGCGGTGCGGGGCGGCCGCAGTTGTCCAGAGACGGCAAAACCCTCGCATTTGTCAAAAGGGTTCGCACCAAGTCGGTTCTCTACCTGCGCAACTTGGAAACCGGTGAAGAATGGCCGGTATACGACAACCTCTCCAAAGACCAGCAGGAAGCCTGGACCATCTTCGGCAGCTTTACCGGCTTTGCCTGGACGCCGGATGACAAGCATATTGTAATCTGGAGCAACGGTAAGATCAACAAAGTAGACATCAGCAAACCCAATACGGCCGTTGACATTCCGTTCACCGCAACGGTGAATCAAAAACTCGCCGAAACGGTCCGCTTCAAACAAAACATCAATCCCGATGAATTTACAGTGAACGTCATTCGTCAGGCCGTGACCTCGCCCGACAGCAAATGGCTGGTGTTTCAGGCATTGGGCTACCTGTGGAAAAAAGCCCTGCCCGATGGTACGCCGGAGCGCATCACCAAAAGCAGCGATTTTGAATTTGAACCTTCGTTTTCCGCCGATGGCAAGGCCCTGGTGTACACCACCTGGAACGATGTAGCTGCCGGCGCCATTTATACCGTGAACCTGCAAGGTTCGGCCAGGCCCGTTAAACTGACTACAGAAAAAGGCATCTACCGCATGCCTTCGTTTTCAGCCGATGGAAAGCAGATAGTGTTTCGCAAGGAAGGCAGCAGCGATGCACTGGGCAATGCCTTTACCGCCCGGCCCGGCATCTACATCATGCCGGCTAACGGGGGCGCCTCCACGTTTGTGACGGACCGCGGCGACCAGCCCCGGTTCAACAAGAGCGGCGACCGCATTTACTATCAAATGGGCGGCGGTACCAACCGCAGCTTTGCCAGCAGCAACCTATCCGGCCTGGACGAGCGGGTGCACCTGAAAAGCCAGTACGGCAGCCAGTTCACCGTTTCGCCGGATGAGCGATGGGTTGCTTTTGTTGACCTGCACAACGTATACATCGCCACCTTTCCGGCCGTGGGCAAAACCATCGACATTGGCAGCACCACGGCTGATTTTCCGGTGAAAAAAGTGTCCCGCGATGCCGGTATTAACCTGCACTGGAACCGAAACGGCAAGCAGTTGCATTATACTCTAGGCGAACAATACTATACCGTCAACCTGGAAGACCGTTTTGAATTCATAGCCGGAAGACCGGATAGCACTTTTGTGATGCCGGAAAAAGGACTTTCCGTGGGCCTGAAGGCAAAGGCCGATAAACCCCAGGGAACCATTGCTTTCACCAATGCCCGCATCATTACCATGAAGGGATCGGAGGTGATTGAAAACGGAACCCTGGTGGTGGAAGGCAACCTGATTAAAGCTGTGGGCCGTTCGGGAGAGGTGAGTGTTCCCAATGGTGCCAAAGTGATCGATGCCGCTGGTAAAACCATCCTGCCTGGCTTTATTGATGCCCATGCTCATGGCGGTCATTTCCGCAGCGGCATCACGCCGCAAAAACACTGGCCGTATTATACCAATCTGGCGTACGGCGTCACCACCATGCACGATCCATCGGCCAATTCGGAGATGGTGTTTGCCCAAAGCGAACTGGTAAAAACCGGGCAGATGGTGGGGCCCAGGGTTTTCTCTACCGGAACGATTTTGTACGGAGCCGACGGAGACTTTAAAGCCGTGATCAATTCCATTGATGATGCCCGGAGCGCTTTGCGCAGAACAAAAGCCTTTGGCGCCTTTTCGGTAAAAAGTTATAATCAGCCCCGCCGCGAACAGCGCCAAATGATCATTCAGGCGGCCCGCGAACTGGGTATGGAAGTGGTACCCGAAGGCGGCTCCTTTTTCTTTCACAACCTGAGCATGGTTCTGGACGGACACACGACCATTGAACACAACATTCCCATTGCCACCCTGCACAAAGACGTGGTGGAACTGTGGAAGGCTTCCGGTACTGCGTATACACCCACGCTGATTGTTTCGTACGGTGGGGTCAGCGGCGAATACTACTGGTACCAGCACACCAATGTGTGGGAAAAAGAGCGCCTGCTGCGCTTTACGCCAAGAGGCATCGTTGATACCCGCAGCCGTCACCGCACCATGCTGCCCGAAGAGGAGTACACCAACGGACACATCCAGGTTTCCACACAGGCTAAGAAACTGTATGATGCCGGTGTGAAGGTGAATATGGGTGCACACGGCCAACTGCAGGGACTGGGTGCCCACTGGGAGATTTGGATGATGCAACAGGGTGGTATGAACAACCACGACGCCCTGCGCACCGCCACCATCCTGCCAGCCCAATCCCTGGGCTTCGATGACTGGATCGGTTCGCTGGAAGCAGGTAAACTGGCCGATCTGCTGGTGCTGGATCAAAACCCGCTGGAGAATATCCGCCATACGGAAAGCATTCGCTATACCATGATCAACGGAAGGTTGTACGACGCCGAGAGCATGGACGAAATAGGCAATTACAACAAACCCCGTCCGAAATTTTACTGGGAAACGCGGAAGAACTGGGAAGCCTTTGGTTTTCAAAGTGAAACCCAAACGCATGAACATGCCATCCATTGCTTGTGCGGAAAGCAGTAAACAGAAAGTTTTTACAATCAAAAGTGCAGTGCCCCAGGTACTGCACTTTTTTATTATTGGAGGGTGAGAATGATAATTGTTTTTGGGCCTTATAAGCGCTGGTGGACAAGCCGGAGAATTACCTGATAATAATTGACTTTTTGCAAATCAAAACGCTTCTATTGATCGTAGATCAGCAGCCTTTGTACAGGCCCTTTTGGAAAATAAGGACGGATAAAGCAAAAAGAAGAGCGAAGTGCCGAAGGGTAGGGCAAAAGAAAAGGCCGCCAAAAATCAGCGACCTTTTCTCTGTGATCCGGCCTGGACTCAAACCAGGGACCTACTGCTTAGAAGGCAGTTGCTCTATTCAGCTGAGCTACCGGACCGTTTTAAGAGCGGCAAAGATAGGAGAATCCAAATAAATTTTTACGATTTCTCCAGGCAAAAGCTGTCCAAAAATTCATCCTGCGCCTCCACGCTGATTTCATTGATGTTTTGGACATACAGCACCGCCACGATCTGACCATCGGTGTAACCCTTTACTTTCCAATCCAGGTTATTTTCGTCTTGCCAGTAGTCAACCATTTTTACCCAATCCTTCGAATGGTTCCAATCCCGGCACAGATCAATGCCGGTGTTGTATAAAGCTTGAAAAGGCCGGCGCAGGCGGTTTAAATAAACGGTCATTACGTCCTGGGCTTCCTCCAGGGCCAGCTTTGAATTCAGGCGGCCGCATACAACCCCATAACTAACATTTTGGCTGGTGTATTCGGAAAAATACAATTGATCGCCTTCGTCCGATTGGGTGAATTCAAAAACGGCTTCGGAAGGAAAAAGTACCGAACAATGGGTGTCGCCAATAATGGTTTTGCGGGGTTTTTTCGACGATTGGTACAACACCAAAGAAGCGGTGAGAAGAAAGATCAGGTTTTCCATAGCGGCGAATAAATAGTGACTTGTAGCTGTAAGATAAACCCTATTTTCGGCCTGAAAATTATGAAAACCGATTTTTTCTACGGAACAGATAAACTAACAGCCGAAATGGCTGTATCGTTGGCTGAAGGCGGGTTGCAAGGCGCTTTGAATGCCGACACCATGGCCAAAATAACCCAAAGCCAGAGGCATGTACAAGCCATGGTAGACGCAAACAAAACGGTTTATGGCGTGACTACCGGTTTTGGCATTCTGGCCAATACAAAAATCAACGACGAAGATGCGGCCACACTGCAGTATAAAATTTTGCAAAGCCACAGCGTAGGAGTGGGAGAGGCCGTGCCTTTGGAAATTGCCCGGTTGATGCTGATCACAAAAGTGCAGGCCCTGGCGCAAGGTTTTTCCGGTGTGCAGCTATCAACCATTCAACGCATACTTTGGCATTTGGAAAATGATGTCATTCCCGTAGTGCCCGAAAAAGGCAGTGTCGGCGCTTCCGGCGACCTGGCCCCGCTGGCGCATTTGTTCCTGCCCCTGATTGGGCTGGGCGAAGTTTTTTATAAAGGAAAGCGGTGCAAAACACCGGAGGTGCTGAATCAGTTTGATTTAAAGCCCATACAACTAGGGCCTAAAGAAGGACTGGCCTTGATCAACGGAACACAATTCATTTTGGCCTATGCCATCAAGGCGGTACAGCGCATGCATAACTGCCTGGAGGCAGCCGACATTATTGGCGCCATGAGCCTGGAAGCATTAACCGGTACCAAAGCCCCCTTTGATGAACGCCTGCACCAACTAAGGCCTTATAAGGGAAACCAATTGGTGGCGCAACGGTTGCGATATCTTTTGAGCGGCTCAGAGATCATGCAAAGCCACGTGGATTGTGGAAGGGTGCAGGATCCGTATTCGCTGCGCTGCATGCCGCAGGTTCACGGCGCCTCCCGAAATGCCTGGCTGCATTTAAAAGAGCTGGTAGAAATTGAAGCCAACTCGGTTACCGATAATCCGATTGTATTTGGAGCGGACGACACCATAAGCGGAGGCAATTTTCACGGGCAACCCCTAGCCCTGCCCCTGGATTATGCCTGTTTCGCGGCTGCCGAAGTGGGCAATATTTCCGATCGCCGCTGCTATTTGCTGCTGGAAGGAAAATGGGGGTTGCCCATGCTGTTGATGAACAACGTGGGGTTGAACAGCGGCTTTATGATCCCGCAGTACACCACGGCGGCCTTGGTCACCGAAAACAAAACCCTGTGTTTTCCGGCCAGTGCCGACAGCATTCCCACCTCGCTGGGACAGGAAGACCACGTAAGTATGGGGAGCATCAGCGGCAGAAAATTAAATCGGGTGTTGGACAACCTGGAATACATTTTGGCCATAGAATTAATGAGCGCCTGCCAGGCCATTGAGTTCCGAAGACCGTTAAAAAGCAGCGCCATACTGGAAGCAGCACACGATTATGTGCGGCAGTTTGTAGGCTTTGCTGAAGAAGACCGGATCTTTGCTGAGGATATTAATAAGATCAAAGCCATCGTCAGCGATTTTTCGTTTGTAAAAAAGGTGAATGAATATGCTGGTTCAAAAGGTATTGAGCTGAATCAGGGGTTTGAAGAGTTTAGTTAAAGCAGGTAGCTTTTGATTTGAACTACGTGCCATTTTTTGGGTGTTTATTTTGGTTGCCAGCGCCATTGCTGCTATTTGGCGTCCGTTGCGTCGCACTCTTGTACGCTTTGTTCGCTATGCAGCTTTGCCAAATGAAGGATACGCAAATAGTTCAATCTTCTTTATTGCTTTGCTCCTTTGCGTCTTTGCATGAAACGGTTTTATTTTGGGTTCTCAAAACTATTGCATGCCGCTTTTATTACAAACCCAGCTACTTTGCTCTTAATGTTCTCCATACAATTTTCGGATGCAGCAATTTAGCGGGTGAGTCAATCAGTCCCATTACTTTTAAAAAGGTTCTGCAAACCACTTCATCTCTAATGGTGGCCTTATGTACCAGCGAAACATATTTGTTGACCAGACCAATTCCGAAGGGCCGGGTTCCGGTGGTTTCAGGAAAACGAAAGTCTTCTCCGGTTGACATTTGCCACAGTTTGTTCTTTATTTTCAAGGTTCGTTTAAAGTAGGTTTTGGCCAACTTATGTTCCTCTACATTTTCGTCCATGATCTTGTCTAATTCAACCGCCTGCAAACAAGCCGAGGATATGCCTTGTCCGTACACCGGATTAAAACTGGAAACAGCATCGCCAAGCACAAGGAGCCCTAACGGAAAACGGTGCAGCTTTTCATAGTTTCGTCTGACGCTTGCAGGGAACCGGTACTGTATGATGTCGCTAAGCGGTTGGCAGGTGCTGGCAATATCATAAATATTTGGGTTGGGTAATGTTTTCAGAAATTCCAGAAAATCCTTTTCGTTTGTGGCGGCCTGCTCACCATGCCATCCCCCAACAGAAATAATCCACTGGTTTCCTTCTATGGGAAAAACGGCTCCGTTGCGTCGTTCTTTCGGGGCCTCGGGTGTATATGCCATCCAGGAACCGACCCGGGCATCTTCAGGATCTCTTTTATAAAGGCGGGTGGTATAGGTAACGTTAATTTTCACTTCGCTTACAGGCACTTCAGCATATCCCATTTCTTTAAGCCATTGCGGTGTTCGTGATCCCCGGCCCGTGCAATCAACAACTAAATCGGCATCAAGGCTGGTTGATTGCCCGCTGCGTTTATCTTCAACCACCACACCTGTTATTTTTTGCTGATCAACGGAAGATCGTAATGCTTTGGCTGCCGTATGATCAAGGAGCGTTACATTGGGCAGGGTTAAAACTCTTTCACGTACCAGGTGTTCGAGCAGGGGCCGGGTTAGCGATATTCCCTTAATGTCCAAAAAAACGTTCTTTTTAAATCCTCCATGCGTGAACCAATTCATGGAAGCGCCAAAATCGTTCACAACGCCGCCATGGTCAACCACTTCTTCAAACAAGCCGGGAAAATAACCAAACAGGATATTCAGGGCACAGGGAAGTAAACCATGAAGATGTTTTGTATGCGGTTGTCCTTTTCTGGATTCAGGATAGCGGTGCACCGCATCCTTTTCAATAATCGTTACCTGCTGAAAATGGCGACTGAGGGCTTTCGCCGTCATAAGACCGGCAAAACTTCCTCCTAACACGATGGCTTGTCTTCTGCTGGTTAGAAGAAACGGTTTCATAGCGCTGCAGCTTGTTCATTCAAGCATATATAAATTTAATAATTCCATCAGCAGGCAGATGATAAAATGCGGGCAACCGTATCCAAATTCACTTTTTCTTTACAAAGAGTGTGTTCAACCTGTGCCGTAGACACAACGGATGGGTAGAACAATTCCATTCCCAGGTTGAAGAGTTTAGTTAAGAGTATGTAAGGGTGGTTTTAACCTGCCCGTGTTTTGAACAGTGCAAAACACACCGCTATGAATTGACGATTTCAGTTGTAAGTTTTTTATTTGGCTATCAACTGTATTGCTACTATTGCGCTTTCGTTGTCTCCAAATTGCTGCTTCGTCACGCAACTTGCTCCCTTGTACGCCTTGTTCGCTATTCCACTTTTTTTTCACGCAGCGGAGCCACGATACAGCGGCGCAGCGTCGTTGCTCCTTTGCGTTCGCTGCGAGAAACGATGGCGAATAGAATTGTTGCCGTACACAAGTGCGGAAGTTCAATGGCAGTGCTTTTAGGCTTTATTTTCAGGCTGTTCAGACCCGGAGGTTTCTAAAAACTTCCAGGGTCTCATTGAGCAATTCATTTAATTTATTGTTTAATAAACCGGAGCATTTGTATGTCTGAATTTCCTTTGCGGACTATATCGATCTTTTCTGAAAATTGAAATCCGTTGGAGGTGAACAGTGAGTTTATTTTTTCAAAAGATAGCAAAGGCATTCTGCAACCGCCATGTAATTGTCCTTCTTTTTTAGGAGGATTTTCAAGAATGACGATCTCACCACCCGTTCTCAAAATCGCATAAATATCCCTTATCATTTTTGATTGATCCGGAATTTCGTGTAGTGTGTTCAGCATCCATATCTTGCTAAATTGATTAAGAGGAAGCTGCAAACTATCCGGTGTGTTTTGCACTATTTGAAAGCGGTAGGTAATGCTGTCACCCTTCACTTTTGAATAATGAGAAATCATATTACTGACCTTTATCTCATTCAGGCATTTGGGGTTGATGTCCACTAAAATAAATGTCAGTTCTTTCAGCTCTGACGTGGCAGCGAAGGCGCCTTCATACCAACCGCTTGCGGCACCGATATCTACAATCGTATCGCCTTCTGAAACATGTAAAAACTGAAATTGCTGATGGTAATAGCTGCTAATCTTTTCTTTACTCTTCAATGGAACTCCACAAAAACCAATTTTATCCACCTTGTCTTTCTTTTGTGCTGAAAGGGTACAAGGAATAAGGAGAAATAAGAAAAGCAGTTTCCGCATGTTATTTCTTTATAAAAGTATAAGGATCATACTCAATAAACTCATTTTGCTTGGTGGTGATTGATTTTACCTTTTTGCCGGCGACATCAAACTTAATGGCAAAAACACCATACTCAATATTGTTGTATTGCATCAGCCATTCCCCGTTGTCCATATAATCCAGCGTGGCAGTCAGGTCGGGCTTTGTGTTGAATTCAATCTTTAATCGGTTTTCGGATTGGGTGATGGTGATGGTGCCATTAAGTTCGTTGTAGTACGTTCCGGTATAGGCCGATAAAGGCAGTTCGGGCTTCAGGCCTTTTACCCTTGCCGTCCAGCCCTGAATCTCTTTAATTTGATCCTGGAGTCCTTTTCGAAATCCGGCCAGTTGCTGCTGGCTGCGGTTCAGATAGGGAACGCCCAGGTAGGCATCCATGATCTGGTAACGCAATAGTTCAAAAAAGCCCTGATTGTCGTTGTTGGTTAAAATAGCTATGCCCAAACCTTCTTCGGGAATGAAGCAAACATTGCTGACCATGCCGCCGGCGCCACCGGTATGCCAGTACACCTGCCGGCCATTATAATCGGCCACGTTTAACCCCAGGCCATAGCCCCGAAAGTGCATGGGATAAACCGCAGACTTGCGGCTGTTTGTCATGATGCTGACATCCCTGGTTTTTTGCAGAACCGTCCAGGGC
>JAEVYV010000284.1 GCA_023392575.1 Bacteroidota bacterium
ACCACTTCGGCAAAAATGCTGTAGTTGCCCGTGGTGTAGTTCATGCGAACGATCTCGGGAATCTTTTTCAGCTCTTTTGCAACTGTGTCGTACAACGAACTTTTTTCAAGATAAATACCAATAAAGGCAATGACATCATAGCCCAGTTTTTTCAGGTCCACATGAAATTTCATGCCCTGGATGATCCCGGCGTCCTGCATTTTTTTAATGCGCACGTGGATGGTACCGGCCGAAACAAATAATTTCTTGCCCATTTCGGCATACGAAACGCTGGCATCGTGCATCAATTGCTGAACGATCTGAAGATCCAATTTGTCGACATTCAAAACCTCGGGCATTTCACAGAAGTTATTTTTAAATTATTTAATGATCATGCAATTTATTGAATAATATCTAAATTTTACAATCAACCATTGAATATCGTAAAATCGTTTCTATTTTTGAGTCATCAAAGTTCATTGAAACAGAATAAGGACAAGCACCGGAAGGCAACACCAGCCGCACCTCGTTCTTATTCGCCTATACTGTGGGGTGATGAAACTCTTGGCAGACATGCCCTCTTGTCTCGAGGGTGGGGAATCCAGGATAAACTCAACGTAGAGCCGACGTTACTCAGGTAAGGCCGACCAGGGTTGACCACTAAACTTTGCGTTGAAGCTAACTGCCCCGTGGAGGTTCGACTCCTCCCCCTACAGCACTTTCATGTGTGTTTTAAGCCCGCAAATCGCTTGTTATCAAAAAATTGCGGGCTTTTTTATTTTATCAAAGAGAAGGCTGTGAAAAAATTTTTTAACCCAGCTGCGTATTTTGTTTTTTAACCATCACAAGCCTTTCCCTCTAAAGCCCCTGCAGTAAGTTTTTGGGAAACATGGTTTAAACCTATAGGCGTCCTATCTGCATCAAAAAGCCTCACCCAGGTTAAAAATAATGGAACGGTAGCCTTTGCTAAACCCATAATCAATAGCAATATTGGTGTTTGACCCCTTATTAAACTTAATGCGCAGACCGGCACCGGCCGCCGGGTGCCAGGAGGTGAACAAAGTGCCCGATCCGCTGACGGTGTTTGCATTGGCAAACACCACAAAGCCAAACAACCCATTTGCCGTCAGGTCGCTCCGGTATTCCGCTTCCAGATCAATCAGCGTCTTGCCCCGGTAGCGGCTTTGATCAAAACCCCGGCCGGAGCGGTTGTAAGGATCCCAGCCAATACTGGGCAAATCCAGGTAGGGGCTGGGGCCGTTCAGTACCGTCCACACATACGACCAAAAAGCCAGTTTGTTTTGCCGGCTGCGCCGGGAAGAGGATAAGGAAGTGTATTTCCGGGCGTCGATGTACAGCGAATGCCAGGAATGGTTGCTTCCCAAAAAACGGGGATTAATCCGGTACACAAAATTGGCGTAAAAGCCGGGCAAGGGATTGATGGAATTGTTTCGGCTGTCGTACAGCAGGTTCAGGCTAATGCCGGAGGAAAAAGAATTGCGGCCGGTTCCATAAGGATAGGCCGTGTAGCTTTTTAAGTCCACCAGCGGCTCTTCGCTTTCAATGTTGAAATGATAGTCCAGGTGATAGCCCATTCCGGCAAATAAATACGGTGTGATGCGGCCCAATAAGCTTTGGTAAAAGCGGATATATTTATAATCCACCAGAATTTTTTCATCACCCCCATTTCTGCTCCCCAATCCCCAGGTGAACTGCGGATAAACCAGCAAGCGGATGTCGCCCTGCAGCGTACCCACGTTGCCGGCGAACCAGATGCTGGTGCGCAGCGGCAAACCAAAGCGTTCTTTAAAGTTCCAATACGGTGCAAATACGGCGCTGGAGATATTGGTGGTGCGGCGTGGGCCCAGATAGGTTGCGGCCGACGTGGCGGTCACCAGGGCCTTCCCGCTTCCGCCGGGCACCGAAGCGCCAATGGGAAGAAAGGAAAAATAAATGTTCTTGTCATTCTGCATCCGCATTCTATTGGGCCTGACGTGAAAGAGGCCTTTGGCAATATCAATCAGGTCCGTTTGCCTTGCCGTATCTTTTGCTGTCGTTTTTTTTATAAGCAGGTCAGGGGCGTCCTGTGCTTCCAAAACGCCGGGCAACAAACAGGCAAGAAGAATTCGCATCGGGCCCATAACTGCTCACACATTTGATCGTATAAGGCTTTTTCTGTAGTGCCAATGTTGTGCCAGCCGGATGAAGCTACCGCTTTCTTTTCAACCAATATGCCGTTCTCTCGAGCAAACGAGCTTATGTAAACCGTTGAAATATTTGTGTGCCGCTTTCTGTACCGCCCCTCATCCCTTATGCTTTAAACCGGGACCGCTAGCATTTTTTAAAGATTATGCTTAATATAGCACCAGATGAGAATTGACCAGCTCACGTTTACCCGCTTTATTGCGGCTATGGCTATTGTAGTCTATCATTTTGGACGTGCTGTACCGCCTTTTGATCATCCTGCTTTATCGCCGCTTCTTCATCATGCTAATTTGGGCGTCAGTTATTTCTACATCCTTTCGGGCTTTGTCATGATGGTGGCTTATTATAAGGACAACTCCACCTTGATTTTGCCCGCAGCCTATTACAAAAACCGGTTTGCCAGGATCTACCCCATGTATTTGCTGGCCCTGCTTTTAGTTGTTTTTTATGATGGCATTTCTTCTTTAAACCAATATCCGGTTTCCCTGGTTTTAAGCTTATTCGGACTGCAGGCTTGGCATCCACCTTCGGCCTTGCAGCTTAATTACCCCGGTTGGTCTATTTCGGTTGAGTTATTTTTTTATGCCTTGTTTCCTTGGCTTTTCAACCGGTTCTACCGGAATTATACATTCCATCAGCTGCTGCTTGGCGTTGCGGCAATCTGGGTTTTGAGCCAGCTTTTTTTTAACCTGGCCCTTCATTCTTCTTTTTACAGGGATTTTCCTTCCAACAGGGCCAATGCCCTTTTTTATTTTCCCTTAATGCATGTAAATGAGTTTCTGGTGGGAAACATTGCCGGGTTATTTGTGGTAAAAAATCAAAACCGAAGGTTGAAATATTCCGACATCTGTATTCTGTTACTTGCAGCAGCCATGATCGTTCTGCTTCGGGCAGACTTGTCTGTAAATTTTCACAATGGATTGTTGGCTGTTTTTATCGCTCCCTCCGTGATCCTGTTTTCCTTAAGCCGGGGATGGTTTGCCAAGCTTTGCACCACCGGGCCTCTGCAGTTTTTGGGAGAGATCAGTTTCGGCATTTATATCTTGCAAGTACCGGTGTATTTATTTTGCTATTCCCTATTGACTAGATGGGGCATTAAAAATTATACGATCCTGTTTTACCTCTATTGTTTGGGATTGATCCTCATTGCTGCTTTGTTTTACAGGCTCGTGGAAGTGCCCTTAAGAACCAGGATCAAAAATTACCGAAAACCCGGCAAGCTTTTGCTACAAAAAGCCTGATTCCATTCGAGTGAAGAACCAAAATACACCTGTTCGGAACAGGCTGGATTAGACCGTGGCGATTTTTACTATTTCTTTCAGGTCGCTGAACAGCTCCTTGTAATTGGCGCCTTTTTCAAAACAAGCCGTAACGCCCAAACCGGCCAGCTTTTCCCGCACTTCTTCGGACAAGGTTTCGGTGAGAATAACCACTGGAACGTCTTTATAGAAAACGTTCGACCGTAGATAACTGACCACAGCCTTTCCGTTCATATACGGCATTTTATAATCAAGGATTACCAAAGAGGGCCTTACGTTCAGGCTGCTGATCAACTCTGTGTATTTAATGAACTGAAGGGCATCGCCAAAAAATTTTACGTTGTCATCCAGACCCATTTCGGCAAAAGAACAATGCAGGAGATAACGGTCTTCGTTATCATCGTCCACAACAATTATAAAGGGTTTGTGCTGATCCATTTCGTTTTAATTCGGGCAATTTAAAGCCACAGGAACTTTGGGTGTGCCAGTACAAATTACATTAAATTTTTTACTTAGATGGTTTCGCAAAAGGGTGGGGATAAAAATATTTTCTGGCAGGACCGGCGGGGCTTCCACCGCTATTTTTCTACAAGACGGATCAACTCTACTATTTCCAATCCCCGGCTGGCCGGTCCGGTCAGTACCGTACCACTTACCGAATAGCGGGCTCCGTGGCAGGGGCAGTCCCAGGTTTTTTCTGCCCCGTTCCAATCCACCATGCATTTGGCATGGGTGCAGACCGGATTTAAAGCATGCGCCTCTCCGTTTTCATCTTTGTAAATAGCAAGGGTTTCCCCTTCGTATTTTACCAATCGCCCTTCCCCCGGCGCTAGTTCGGAAAGTTCGTTTAGTTGGTGGGCAAAGATTCTTTTGCCTACGAATTGTGCCACGACATCGGCATTTTCCTTTACAAAATGGCTAAACCCCGCCACCGGTTTTACCCGGTTGGGGTTAAACAGGGCGGCATAGGCATTTTCTTTTTGTAAAATCAGATCGGTAAGTAAGGGAGCAGCAATGTGGCTGTAGGTCATTCCATTGCCGCTATAACCCGTGGCCACCAGGATGTTTCCCGAACTGCCGGGCAGCAGCCCTATATAGGCCAGCCCGTCGCTGGGTTCAAAATATTGCGACGACCATTTGAAAGCCACTCTTTCCACATTAAAATAGTTTCGCACATGCGCTTCCAGGCGATTGAAACAGGCTTCGGCATTTTTTTGATGGCCTGTTTTATGATCCTCACCGCCAACAATCAGATAAGGCTGATTCGCTACCTGCTGGGTACGATAGTAGTGATAAGGGTTATACATGTCGTAGGACAAACCTTCCGGATAGGCATTGTCGGTTAATGTCACGGCCACGGCATAACTCCGATAGGGAGCGCAGCGAAAATGCAGCAGATTGATCCCCGGCGGAATATGAGTGGCATAGATCAAATAACTGGCTTCCGCTCCACCCAGGTTGGTTTTTACCGCCACGCCGCCTTCCTTTTCCACCACATCCTCTACCCTGCAATTTTGCACCAATAACCCGCCGGCCCTTTCAAAGGCTTCGGCCAGGGCATATACATACCGAACCGGATGGATCTGCGCCTGTTCGCGGTAAACCATGGCTTTTTGGAACGCCACCGGCACGGGAATGCGGTCGCTGTAGCTTACATCCAAACCGGCCCGCCTGGAGGCATTGTACATTTTGTCCAGGGCTTCGGTTTGCTTACCATCCTGGGCATACACATAGCCATCTTTTTGTTCGTAACCACAATCAATGCCGTATTCTTCAATATTGGACCGGTAGAGCTCCAGGGCCCTGGTGGTGGCGCTGGCCAGTAAGTGTATAGCATCTTCCCCAAAATTTTTCAATACCTGATCGTAAGAGGTATCCAAAACCGTATTGAGGTGCGCTGTGGTGCCGCCGGTGGTTCCAAAGCATAGGGTATGCGCTTCTGTCACCAGGCATTTTTTGCCTGCCTTTTGCAGTTGCAGTGCCGTGGCCATTCCGGTAACCCCACCGCCGGCAATAATGACATCAAAAACCTGATTGGGAAGCTGCCGGGTTTGAGAAACATACTCCGGCATTTTATCCTGCCAAAGGCTGGTCGGCACGCCATCTCTTTCCATAATCTTCTGTTTTCAGAAACCCGCAAAAAAATAGTGCCGCAAGCGGCTCAACAAGGGCTGTGCCTTACCACTTGTCCTCCTCAGGGACATCATTGTCATAAAGAAACGAGCTGCGGGTCTTTATCTTTTCTTCCTGCCGTTGCAGCAAAATATCGGCCAGGAGAACCGCGGCATCGGTTTGGGGCTGCTGCTGTAAAAGCTCCTTTAACCTGCTTTCATTGACATCCACTCGGTAAAGGACCTGCACCAAGCGGGGAAAATCGTGCACCAGCAGGTAGTTGATGCAGTCCACCAATTGTTGTTTGATTTCAGCTCTTTTCTCCGGCGCAGCGGCAGATGTCAGTTGTTGCAAAATGGGATCGAGTTGTTGGGGCAGCATGGCAATTACAAAAGTCTTAACATGCAAATGTCTTAAGTTTATCCCTAATATATGCCGTTGCTCCCGGAAAAAACAAAACACTACGAATAATATCGTAGAATTGGCCTCTAATCAACCAACTGTTATGATAAAAGCCATCGCTTGCTGCACCCTGTTTTTGTTTGCCCAAATTGCGGCTTCTGCACAAGGAAGCATCAAAGGAAAGCTGATTGATTCTCTTTCCAAAAACCCTTTGGGCCTGGCCACAGTCACGGTTTTTCATGCCACCGACACCAGTTTGATTACCTACCGGCTGAGTAGCCCGGACGGCGAGTTTAAAGTACCCGGACTTCCGCTGAACAAAGAGCTTCGGGCCGTTATTTCCTATTCGGGATACGATGCGTACCGAAAAGAGTTTACCCTTACGGACGAAACCGTTCTGGACTGGGGAAGCATCAGCCTGGTCCCTGTTTCCAAATCGCTGGACGAAGTTTTGGTTATTGCCGAACGACCACCTGTAACCGTAAGAAAAGACACGATTGAGTTCAACGCTTCTTCCTTTAAAACCCTGCCCACCTCGCTGGTGGAAGACCTGCTGAAAAAATTACCCGGCGTGCAGGTGGATCGCGACGGCAACATTACGGCCAATGGCCGCAGGGTGAACCGCATTATGGTGGACGGCAAATCGTTCTTTGGCGACGATCCCAAAATGGCCACCCGAAATCTGCCGGCCAATGTGATCGACAAAATTCAGGTGACGGACGACAAGGACGAAGCGGCCCGCAACTCGGACGGCGATTTAACCAACCTGGGTCAGGTGATCAACCTGACCCTTAAAAAAGGTGTGAAGAAAGGCTGGTTTGGAAAACTGTATGGCGGCGCCGGCACAAAGGACCGTTATGAAGTGGGCGGCATTGCCAATATTTACCGCGACACCATGCAACTGAGTGTTTTGGGCTTTAGCAACAACGTAAACCGCAGCGGGTTTTCCATGAAAGAAGTACAGGACCTGGGCGGGTTTAACCGCAGCGGGTATAATTCCATGATGATTAGCAACAGGGGCGGCGGCCAAAGCGGCTTTGCCCTGAACGGGATTTCGTTTGGCGGCACCGATGCCGGCATTGCCCGGGCCAGCGGCGCCGGATTCAACCTAAACCACGCACCCAATAGAAAAAAATCCTTTTTTCTGCAATACTTCTTTGGCAACACCAAAAACCATGTATGGCAGAACCACAATGCGCAGCAGTTTATCAATGACACAACCGTCAACACCCGGACCAACACCATTTCCGACCGCATGGCGTTTACCCACAACGCCGGCGCCGGCGCTAATTTGAAACCGGATTCATTGACCGATCTGAATTTCAAGGCCAATTACGCCTATTCCAGCACCGATGAAAACGTGCAGGCCCGGATTCGGGTGGACAACAACAAAACCGGCCCGCTCAGCACGGGCCAGGGTGATCAGTTCAACAATTTTTACAACCACAACTACAACCACAACCTGTTCCTCACCCGCCGGTTCCGGGCCAAAAAAGGAAGAACCCTAAACATTGTCCACTTCCTGAACCACTCAAAAAACCTGCAGCGCTACATCACCGAATCCAATTACCAATACTATTATCCCGGCTTTGAAGACCGGTTCTTTGATCAACTAAGAAGGCAGGAAGTGCCTGCCTGGTCGGTCAATACCAGCGCCAATTTTGCCGAACCGCTGTCCAAAAACCTGACGCTGCGTTTCAACAACCGCTACGAGTTTGTAAAAGACCAGCAAGACATCGGAATTTACGATGGCGTCAACTCCAAATACGAGGTACGCAACGAAGCCAAGAGCAGTGGTTTTGAACGAACCCAAAACCGTTTCAATACCAACCTGGCCTTGTCGTATAAAATCAAAAAACTAACGCTGACGGCTGGCATCAACGGACTGTGGCAGGGCATTCACAACGAATTCAAAAACATTGCCCAGCCAATCAACCACGACCTGTTCAACATTTTGCCCAGCTTTTCCTTAAACTGGAAACAGCTCTCGGCCAATTACAGCCAAAACGTGGCGGCACCGTCCATCAGCTACCTGATTCCGGTGCCCGACAGCACCAATCCGTTTTACATCCGCCATGGCAATCCGTATTTAAAACCGTCCATGCGCAGGTCTTTTTACATCAGCAATTTCAATTTCTTTCAGGCCAGCGGCACCAGTTATAATTTTTACCTCAACGGAAGCTTTACCGACAATGACGTGGTCATGAGCCGCACCGTAGACGCCAACGGCCTGCAGTCGGCGGTTCCGATGAATGCCGATGGAAGCATTAATTTCAACGCCGGGGTGGGTTTTGGCAAAGAATACAAGAACAAACAAAAATTCATTTTCAACTTCCGCATCAATCCTTATTTCAATTTCGACCGGAGGAAACTGATCGTGAACAAAAACGTAAGTACGGCCACCAACTTCAACTTCGGGCCCAATTTTACTATGGGCCTCAACTGGAACGACGTACTTGAATTCCGTCCGCAATACAGTCCGAGCATTAGCCGCACCAGCTATACCGATCCTTCTTTTAAAAACATAAAAGCAGTGACGCATTCTGTGGAGGGAGAACTGATCCTGCGCTGGCCCAAAAAGCTGGTTTGGGAAACCAATATTGCCTACCGCTCCACCGATCAGGTAGCACCGGGATTGCCCAAGGAAAACGTGTTGTGGAACGCAGGTGTGACCTTAATGATGCTGAAAGGCGATGCCGGTTTGCTGAAACTGGGTGTGTTTGATCTGTTGAACCGCAATAACGGCTTGTTTCGCTACACCAACCAAAACCAGATCATTGACAACGAAACCAATGTGTTGAAGCGTTTTGCCTCGCTTTCCTTTACCTACAACATCCGCAACATGGGCGCCTCCAAAAAAGTGGGCGGAAGAGACCGGCTGTTTTTGTTTTAATACCCCGACTCTCAAAGGAATATCAAGCCACTGAATGGATCCAACCCTCAACTGTAACAAGTTGAGGGTTTTTGTATTAACGAAGGATTGCACCAGGCAATCACCCCTTAGGATCGGGGTTTGTTTAAAACTTCTCCGCAACCCCCAGTCCAAACAAGGCAAAATCGTACTTGGCGGGGTCTTGGGAATCAAACTGCTTCAGATGTGCGGTCAGCTCCAAAGCCGTAAGCCAATCCACTTGCTTGCGGCCGATCAGCCCAAAGCGTTTGGCCACCCTGGCCACATGCACGTCAATGGGGCAAATTAATTGCGCAGGCGAAATGTTCTTCCAAATGCCAAAGTCCACGCCTTTATCATCGCTTCGCACCATCCAGCGCAAAAACATATTCAACCGCTTGCAGGTAGAACCTCTTTCCGGTGTGGCAATGTGTTTTTTTGTTCGGGCCGGGGCATCGGGCAGGGAGAAAAAATAATGATGAAACCCGATCAAAGCATTTTCAATGTTGGCATCACCCGGCTGCATCCATTGGCTGAAGGCCGTTTCCAGCGATTCGTTTTTGGAATAATGATGGTGCAGCCACTCAATGAAATATAATAGATCGGTCGCGTTGAAGGTGCGGTGCTTGAATGCGGTTAATCTTTTTAAGCCTTCGGGAGTAGGGTGAAGACAAAAATCATGCGGCGCATTGTCCATCAGTTGCATCAGTTCTTTGGTTTTATTGATGATGATGGCGCGGTTGCCCCAGGCAAAAACAGCGGCAAAAAAGCCAGCGATCTCGATGTCCTGCTTTTTGGTGAAGCGGTGCGGAATGCACACAGGATCCGCTTCTATAAAAGAAGGCCGGTTGTACTCTTCCACTTTTTTCTCCAGAAAGTCTTTCAGCTTGTGGTTCACGGCAAAAACTTTAGTAGGGCTGCAGCAGCGTTACTTGCTGCCGGCGCAAATACTCCAGCAAGTAGGGGTAGTGATCGTCGCCGGTAAGAACCACAAGGGTTTTGCCCGGATATTGTTCCAGAAGGGCGGCCAACCTTTGCTGCATTTTTTTGTTTCGTTCCGCATAAAACCTAGGCAATTCGGCATAATCACTTCCCTGCAACTGCAGGTTCAGACAGTCGTAATACACTTTGGTTAAGATGGCATCGCTGCTGCGCAAAATGCCCTTCAGCGAGTTGTTTTTTAAAATTGTCAGCCGCTCGTCCACATAGCCCTGGCAGCGTTTTAGCCGGGTAGTGTATACGGTGTCGCCCTGCAGCAATTGTTCCAGTGCTTTGATTCGGGATTGCTCTTTCCAGTAACCCTCCGGAATGGGTTTGCCTTCCAGCTCTTCGCCCAGCCAGTCAAAACCAGCAATGGTGGCCGTTGGAAACCAATACCGCATCATCCACATTTCATACGGGTAGTTCTTTTTTAAATAGGCGGTATCGGAAGCTATGTCTTCCGTTCTTATCTCCACTGCCACCACATCGGGGTGCAACCTTGCTACGGCCGTCTTCAGCGAATCGTAATTGTACCGGTGATTGGACTTGTGCAATCCGTGCAGGGTGGGAATGAGGCAAACCTTGGTTTGTGCCAGGGCGGCCACAGAAAAACAAAGAGCCAACACGGTGCTTAAAAATCGTTTGTTCATATTGTAAGGCAGCAAAGCTACCGCGGTCTTTGAAATCCTTTATTTTAATTCAGACATAAAACCGAGGATCTTTTCGGCAAACCACTGGGGTTCTTCCTGGAAAGGCGCATGCCCGCCGATGTAGTGCACCACGGTTTGGTGGGGAAAACGAAAGCTTTTGTAATGCTCGGGACCAATGGCATAATCCCTATCGCCGGTCATGACCAGCACCGGGCAGCGAATGGCGGCGGTGAGGGGGGTAAAATCCTTTCGGTATTCGGCCATATCCCAAACCTTATTGGCGTACTCACGGTTGAATTTGCCAATGGCAAACGTGACCGAATCGCTGTACTGCTTTTCGTACGCATTGCGGAACATCAGCTTGTACCAGAGGTTTTTTTCCGTTAGTTTCTGGTGCACCTTTCCAACCCGCTCCATGAGCGGCGTGTCACTGTTCCAAAGAGTTGTTGAATCTTTGATGCCGAGTTCTTTCAACCCAAATTCCAGATGGCTGTTCATGGACGCCTCCAGGTTTAAAGTGCCATGGATCATCAGCAAAGCGCTGACCGATTGGGGGTAATCGTGTGCATAGCCGGTAATGAGCAGGCCGCCAAAGGAGTGGCCCATTACCGCCCACTGCTTGAAACCCAAAGCCGCTCTTAATTCCTCCATGTCCTTTTCCATCCGCTGCAAGGAATAATCACCGTTGGGGGCCGAAGCGGAGCGGCCGCTGCCTCTTTGATCAAAATAAACCATCTTCATTTGTTGCTCGATCAGCGGAGCCGCGGCCATGGCTTCAAAATAATAGCTGGTGGAGCCGGGACCGCCGTGGACAAAAACACAGGGCCGGCCCTGGCCCGCCACCCGCACATAAAGTTTTACCTGATCGGAAGTGGTGAAATAAAACGTGGAGTCTTTTGCAAACGCACTGAAGAAAAGTACACTGGTTAAAAAAAGGAAAACTGTTTTTTTCATTGTTCGGTGTTGTGTTGTATCTGACTAAAGAAAAGCCCTGTTGGTTACAGCGCCGGAAAAAAAAACTTCATGCAAAGAAAGCCGGGTAGTGTGTGCCTGCACGGTTTCTTTGCATGAAGGAAAGAACAGGAAAGACGCTATCAACCAATGGCCTGATCCAGGTCTTCAATCAGGTCTTCCACATCTTCTATACCCACGCTCAAGCGGATCAAGGAATCGGTCAGTCCGTTTTTAATTCTTTCTTCCCTGGGGATGGAAGCATGGGTCATGGACGCCGGGTGGTTGATCAGCGATTCCACGCCACCTAAGCTTTCCGCCAGAGCAAATAATTTAGTGGAGGACAAAACTTTTTTGGCGGTTTCCACACTATCGTCTTTTAGGGTAAAACTCATCATTCCGCCAAAATCACGCATTTGGTTTTTGGCAATGGCAAAATTGGGGTGATCTTCAAACCCGCACCAGTATACTTTGCCCACCTTGGGATGGCTGCGCAGGTGATGGGCTATTTTTTTTCCGTTCTCACAATGACGCTGCATGCGCACATGCAGGGTTTTAATGCCCCGCAGCACCAAAAAGCAATCCTGCGGACCGGGCACAGCCCCGCAGCTTTTCTGGATAAAATACAACTGCTCTCTAAGCGCCGGATCGTTCAGCATCAGTCCGCCCTGGATCACATCGCTGTGGCCGCCCAGGTATTTGGTAACCGAATGCATCACAATATCGGCTCCCAAATCCAGCGGATTTTGCAGGTAGGGAGTGGCAAAGGTATTGTCCACGCAAAGCAGGGCCTTGGCTTCTTTGGCAATAGCCGCCACGGCTGCAATGTCCACGATGTTCATTAAAGGATTGGTTGGGGTTTCCACCCATACCAGCTTTGTGTTCGGGTTGATGTATTGTTTTACGGTGCCGGCATCGTGCATGTCAATGAAATGAAACCGGATGCCCATCTTTTCATAGATTTTGGTAAACAACCGGTAGGTTCCGCCATACAAATCGCTTCCGGTAATGACTTCGTCACCGGGTTGCAACAACCTCATCACCGCGTCGGTTGCCGCCACTCCGCTGCTGAAGGCCAGCCCGAAGCGGCCGTTTTCTATTGCCGCAAACGCTGCTTCCAGGGCCGTTCTTGTGGGGTTTTGGCTGCGGGCATATTCATATCCCTTATGCTGGCCAGGCGCCTGCTGTACATAGGTTGAGGTTTGATAAATGGGCGTCATGATGGCTCCTGTAGAAGGATCGGGCTCCACACCGGCGTGAATGAATTTTGTTCCAAGTTTCATATAGTTGATTTAGTACCTGCAAAGATGTAGAATAATAGCCATTGAAGGCATGGGCGGAACCACGCAGGACGGACAGCAAAGAGCAAGCGGATTCATGATTGATTTTTGGAAACAAAGAAGATGCACAACCGAAATTTAGATTAGGGTTTGCATCAGCTTTCCGTTCATCAGCCGGATTTCCAGTTTAACAATAGCTTAACCGTCAAAATGTAACAGGCTCTCAAGCGTTTCATAAGCGAAAAATCGCCTTTCGCCATTGCTTTTTTGCAGTTCAGAAAAAATCACAATTCCTTTACGTACGACATCAAAAAACCCTTGCGCCGCTGGCGTAGAATCGCTTGACGAAAAACTTCGTACCATCTACCTTCACACCATCGTTTAAATCAAAACCTTTTACCATGAAAAAGATATTGGCTCTTACCGCAGCAGCATTTTTACTTACCTCAGCTTCCTTTGCCGCCGATCCCAATCAAAAAGTTTTAACGGCGTTTCAAAAAACATTCCAGCAAATCAAAAATGTGAGCTGGCTGGACGTTAATGATAACTACGAAGCCACCTTTAACCAAAACAACATTACTTACCGCATCCTATACGATCAGGAAGGAAATGTGGTGGAAAGTATTCGCTATTACTACGCCCCTAACCTGCCCATATTTATTCAGGCCAAGCTGGCCAAGAAATACGATGGCAAAAAAGTTTTTGGCGTTACCGAACTGACCACCCAAAACGACGTGATTTACTACATCATTTTGGAAGACAGTAAGACCTGGACCCATGTTCAGTCCGATGCTTTTGGCAACATGTTCACCGAAAAAAAACTGAAAAAAGCCTAGCGGAGCGTGGAGGCAACACAACCGGTACGCGGTGCCCCGAGGGCCTGTGTACTCTTTCCCCTACTGATTGAAAAGCACCCGTGGGCCTGTATTAAAAAAACAGGAAGGCCGCGCTCCAGTATTTCCACTCCCTGTTGTCAGCCGCATGTGCAGCATGTGGCTGATTTTTTTTTCGAAGAACGGAAGGTGCCAGAATTTTTTCGGCCACCAGCACTTCTTTGGCTCTCGCAATTTCCTGCTGTACGGCGGCGGTTTCCATCCATTTTTTTTGCGGCGGTTCAAAACCCGTTTTCTCCCTTTGCCAGGTGATTGGTGACGGCAGCAGGTGGTTTAGGGTTTGACGGAGCAGCCATTTGGTCCAGCCCTTGTGCATTTTAAAATGCGGCGGCAGCGTAAACAAAAACTCCACCAGGCGGTGACTTAAAAAAGGCAGGCGCACTTCCACGCCATGGGCCATGCTGTTGCGGTCGGCCATGCGCAACAACTCTTCCAGCCCTTGAACAAAAGTGTTGAAGTATAAAGCGCCGTTGAGGTCAAATTGGGCCGGCGTGCTGTAATAAAGTTCTCGTTTGTGGGCAAAGGCAAAGTCCCGGTTCAAATCGGGATGCCGGAACGCCTGTTTTGCCTTTTGGGTTTGCAGCATGCTGGCGGCAAAGTCGGGAAACAGGGCTGTCATTTTATTCAAAAAACCAAAGGATTCTTTCACTCCGGCTTCCCGGGCCGCCTTCCATTCGCCGCGTTTCCACAGACGCCGTTGCCGGTATAGTTCCTGCCAATACCATTTGTAGTATTTATGGTAGCCGCCCAAAATCTCATCCGCCCCCTGCCCGTCCACCAAAACCGAAACGCCGCTTTGCCTGGCCGCTCCAAAAACTTTGTACTGAGCCAGCGGACTGGCCGAGGCCACGGGTTCCTCCTGCTGTGCCATGACCCGGTGCATGAGTGTGATGACTTCCTTTTCATCCACAGAAACAAGATGCTGCTCCAAGCCCAGGTGCTTTGCCACCAGTTGTGAACGCCGGGTTTCATCTTTTTCAAATCCGGGGAAAGAAGCCGTAAAACACTTGTGTGTATACGAACCAGTGGCTTGGTGGTTGCAAAAGGCGGCCACCGCAGCACTGTCAACTCCTCCGCTAAGACTGGTTCCCACAGGCACATCGCTGCGCAGCCTTCTTTCAATGGACCGGGCAAAGAGTTGTGTGAACTGCTCCACGGCTTTTTGCTCGGTAAGAACCTGGTTGATTTGGGGGTAAACGGTCCAGTATTTTTCCAGAACCAACTCCCGCCGGTGCAGTGAATAAGTGAGGCTGTGGGCCGGGGGCAGTTTTTGAATGTGCTCAAAAAAAGTTTCGCGGGGCTGGGCCGGGTTTCCGGTATAGCCAATAGAAAGAAAATTATAAAGCAGGGCCTTGTTCACGGTTTTTTGAAGGCCCATACGCCACAGCGCTTTGATCTCGGAAGCAAATGCCAGTTGTTCTTCATCATAAAAAAAGAAAAAAGGCTTTTCACCCAGGCGATCTCTGGCGGCAAACAACTGCTGTTCTTTTTCATCCCAGATGGCAAAGGCAAACATGCCGTCAAATTCTTTCAGGCAATCCGGTCCCCAGGCGTCAAAGGCAGCCACGATCACTTCGGTATCGGAAGCCGAAAAGAAACTATAGCCTTTGGCCTTCAGCTCCTCCTTCAGTTCCCTGTAATTGTACAGCTCCCCGTTGTGAACAACGTGGTAGCGGTTTAAAAAAGCCATGGGCTGGGCCGCCCGGCTGCTCAGGTCAATCACGGAGAGGCGCCGGTGCCCCAGCGCTACGGTTTGCCGTGGGTTTGTATAAACCCCCTCTCCCTGTGGACCCCGGTGGGCCAGGGCGGCAACCGCGCCGGTAATGCGCTGTTGCGATACCCGTGCAGGGTTTTTCGAAACGATGCCGGCAATGCCACACATGCCGCTTTATATTTTAATGGGTAAACGGGCCACCACGGTATCCCAGGCCATGACCAGGTCGGCGCCGCTGTCGGTTTTTTGAAACACCATGCTGAAATATTCAACCGGCTGGCCGGTGATTTGAATCGGGATATCAAATTTATAAGCATCGTCCTGGGGATTGGGCTTGAGGCCCCAGGTGTTTAAATTGGTGTTCAGCACAATGGTCCATTTGTCCTGGTAGGGAATGGTATACATTACATATTTGCCCTTGTTGATTTTTTTGTTTTGAATGGTCACGGGTTGAAAAAATTCGATCTCCGTTGCTTCGTTGGCGCCCAAGCGCCAGGGTTCGCCGTATTTTAACAAAGAACCAAAAATCCTTCGCCCCTGCCGGTGCGGACGGCTGTAGATCACCCGGGCCACCGGCGGCCTGGTGGTTTTGCCGGCCATTTTTTGAACGGGGTAATCGGTGGGGAAATAACTCATATCCATCGGCGACACATCCACCGGTGCGTAGGGATTAATACTATCTGTCTTCAACAGGTTGGAGTCCTTGGGAACCAAGGTGGGACGGGCCGTGGGCTGGCTTCTTTGCTCATTACACGATATACATCCAAGAAGGATCACAAATAACCATTTCATGGCGAAAAAATACAGCTTTTCATGTAGGCCGCCAAAGCGCTTTGATGAAAGGAATCGTTGTGCGTGGCCAGCCTTCGGGGTTTTGAGACCGTTCTGCTGCCAGCCTGGGCGATGTGTTCAGTGGGTATGAAAGCAAAAGGCCTTCGTTTCCTGATCGTACAAAAAACAAAGCAGCCCTTGGGAAAACCTAGGTGAAAACCTATAGCCTTTCATTTTTCCCGTTTGCCAATCGTGCCATAAAAACCGGACGGCGTATTTTAGATACTACAGATCCACACTATGAAAACAATTTACCCTAAAAAGAAACGGCCTTTGGCTGGCCGTGTTGAAATGGTTTCCCCAAAAGCTTTGATCCGTAACATGGGCGCTACACCCGGAGCGCTCCGGCAGATCCACAATGTGTACGGCGTTAGCGCCACCAGGTTGCTCGAGATGATGCAGCAAAGCAAGTACCCTTTTGTTTTTCCGGCCAAAACACCCGGCCAGTGCGATGCGTGTACGGCCTAGCAACGAAACAGTGCTGCTTTTCGCCCTGATAGCAAAACAGCACCCGAGCATAACAATTAATACCTACTGCCAGAACATCCCAAGCGGATGTCCTTATGTTATCCGGGGTTGTCCAACTCCGGATTTATTGATCTTTCTGCCGCACCATGCGCTACCAAAGGTTGTGTAAAGAGAAGCAACCGGATTCGCTGTCCTTGCCGAACCAGATGGGCTCCTCCGTGCAGCATGGAGCGGCAAAACAACAGCACATAAATTTTTTAACCCACTCCTTACCGCAATAGAACTATTGCCGCTGCCTGCTTGCCGCATCAACCATATGCTTCTGTCCAGCAGAAAAAATCATTATCTACTTATTTTAGCCGCTGGTAGGTTTCCACCATTTTGTCGCCGTTCGCCATCGCCAGGGTTTGGCGGTATGCGTCTTTGCCCATGAACTCCAGCTGCAGCGTTACCGGCTGGCCAACTAACGTTGAGGCATAAGTGGATTGTACATTCCGTTCGGTGGCCTGGTTATCTCCGTTCATTTCAAAAGTACCGTAGCCAAAAGCCGACTGGGGTTTATTGGTTGCAGAATCCGGAACGGTATTGACCCAGATAAAATGCCCCGACTGGTACACCTTAAATTGGGTGCGGGTGTCGGTACGGGCAGGACCGTTTGCTGAAATATAGCGCACCTCGGTCATCTTCCAGGCCCCATCCAGCGGGGAGGAAACGCTCTTTCCCACATTATCGTATTCTTCCACCAGAACAAAATTTCTTCCCTGGCTATCGGGTGGGAAATGTATCGTTTGTGTGTAACCGCCGTCCCTCCTGGAAACATCCAGCTGGAAGGTATCGTTGCGGGCACCACCCTCACTTGTATGAAACACATATTCTGTGACCTTTCCATCCTGCATGGTATAGGTGCCGATCCCGTAGGCTCCCAGCGAATCGTTGGGTAGCGGGTGCGCATAGATCATGTACCTGTCGGTGTAAATTTTCATTTGCGGCGCTTGTGATATGCTATCCCCTGTACCATCGTTAACCACTTGCCGGGTCATCCGGTAGGCCCCCTGCATGGTAGTGGGTGTTTGGGCCTGTGCCTTGCTGTGAAAAGCTGCCGCCAGCAATGCCAAAATGCATAGCGTGAAAAAAAGTTTCATGGTTAAAATGTTTAGATGAAGAATCAGTGATCGGCAGTGATCAAAAGGACAGCTACAGCTTTTGTTAGGAAGGAATCCATATCAATATACAAAACTTTTCAAATATATATTCAACTTGTGCGGCCCATTATGGCCCTGTTTTTCAAACAGTTCTTGCGGGGTTTTGAATGAGGGCCTGCACCCGTGCTGCAGTACCGGTAAACGGCCCGGAAGATTCGATTTTCAATGTGGCCATAGCAGCCGCAAACGCTGCCGCCTGTTGTATGCCGGCGCCCTTCAATCGCTGGTATAAATACCCGGCCATATAGGTATCGCCACAACCCGTTGCATCAACAACCCGCCGGGGTGGAAAAGCAGGAATGGTATAAAATACATCTTCAAAATAAACCACCGAGCCCTGACTGCCCCGGGTGATGATCACTTCTTTGGCGCCCCAGCCGGCCAGTATTTTTGCGCCCAGTTGCACATCGCATTGCCCCGTCAGCACCTCCATTTCCTGCTCACTGGCCTTTAGGTAGTGAATGCAGGGCAAAATTTCTTTTTTCTCCGCCCAGTCAACGGGAAGCACCCGGTTTTTTTCCACCTTGCGCAAAAAGCCCTGCACATCCAGCGAAACCTTGGCTTTTGCGGCCAGAGCTTTGATCAGCGCTGCAGGCATATCGCCCGCCAGCAAAGGCCCCAAATGAAAAATTCTTGCCGCTACTTCTGTTAATTGTTCCGCCGAAAAGAGGTCGGCCTCTTGCAACACCCTTTGGCTCCTTTCGTCCTGGTTGGGGCTATAGATGTTTTCAAAATAAACCGTCTGCTTGCTGGGCAGTCGTTTTACGCGGATGCCCTGGTCCTCCAGGTCTCTAACCGCATGCATTTCGGTTTCGGCCAGCGCTGTTACCAACAGGTAACGAACATCCATACGGGCAAGGGCATGCGAAAAATAAAAAGACGTGCCGCCCGGCATATGCACTGTTGTGTTGCCGGTAATTATTTTGTCTAAAGTGATGTGCCCGATACAGCAGATGTCGTACAGCATAGAACCGGAAGTTTCGTGTGCCCGGATGACCAAATGTAGCTTAGAAGCGCTTAAAAAGAAGCGTGCTGCAAACTTAGCGAACAACCACCCGGCAGACAAACAGGGCAAGAGCACTACCGAAAGCTGGCGGCCGGACCCATCTGCAAAAGCTACGTATTACTACTGAAATTGCAATATCGGTATTGCTGCTGATTTCCAGGCCCTTCCCATCAAATTACTTTGCTGCTTCAAAACCCAAAGTTTACCGAAATGAAAAAGGCAACCCTCCTGCTGGCGTTTGCAATTCCCCTGGCCGCGTTTTCCCAATCCGGCGTGCATGATAAGATGAAGCAAAAGAC
>JAEVYV010000305.1 GCA_023392575.1 Bacteroidota bacterium
GTAAACAGCCCACCGCCCACGGCCAAACCAAACCAGCTTAAAAAAACCGACCGGGAAATGGGCCCGCCGCCCTGGATATCCTCCCCTTCCGTGTTCCGGATAAACAGCTTACCGGACAGCCACTGAATAGCCCGCCGCACATCGTCCATGAAAAAAAAGACCGCTGCAATGAGTTTGCAGAGGAACAGGCCAATGGCCACGGCAAACACAGTACTCCGCACACTTTTGGGAAAGTTTTCAAACAGGGGGAGCAAAAACAAGGTCCCCAGGGCCAGCACGGAAACAATCCAATAAAAAAGATATATGACCGACCGGACCCTGACCCCGGCCGGTTGAGAGACCAGTTTGACAATCTGAAAGACGTAAAAATCCAAAAGCAGCATCAGGCCTGCCAGTATAAACCACGTGGGTGAGCTTCGCATAAGTCTATGTATAACATGCAAATATCTAAACTTTTAGATTTGCCGGCATTAACCTTATTTTTGCCAACACCAGGAAAAGGAACATTTATGAAACTGACATATTATGGACAATCCTGTTTTTCGGTGGTAGCAGGCGGCAAAAACCTGGTTTTTGATCCTTTTATTACCCCCAACGAGCTGGCCAAAAACATTGACCTGGCCGCCATCCATGCCGATTATATCCTTGCCTCGCATGGGCATGCCGACCACATGGCCGATTGTGTAGCTCTGGCCCGGCAAACAGGCGCCACCGTAATCGGCGCTTTTGAAGTAGTGAATTGGGTAAACCAACAAGGCATAGACAAATACCACCCCATGAATATTGGCGGAAAATGGAGCTTTGACTTTGGCACGGTAAAATGCGTTAACGCCGTTCATTCTTCGGCCATGCCCGATGGCAGTTACGGGGGCAATCCCATGGGATTTATCATAAACAGCGGGGACAAGGCATTTTATTACAGCGGCGATACGGCGCTGACCATGGATATGCAGTTAATACCGCGTTGGGCACAACTAGATTTTGCGGTGCTTCCTATTGGCGACAATTTTACCATGGGCTACGAAGATGCGATTATGGCGGCGGAAATGATTCAGTGCAAAAACATTGTTGGTGTCCATTACGACACCTTTGGATTTATAAAAATTGATCACAAAAAAGTAAAAAACGCCTTTGCCGATGCCGGCCTGAATCTATTTCTGCTGCAAATTGGTGAAAGCATTAAACTTTAAAACTATCAGGTATTAATGGCCAGAATTATTGGAGTCGCCAATCAAAAAGGCGGTGTAGGAAAAACCACTACAGCCATCAACTTAGCTGCCTCATTTGCCGTATTGGAATACAAAACCCTGTTGGTTGATGCCGATCCGCAGGCAAACAGCACCACCGGTGTTGGGTTCGACTTACAAAACGTTACCCAAAGCCTTTACGACTGCATGGTAAACAATGCAGAAGCAAAAGACGTGATCTTAAAAACCGATATCCCCTACCTCGATCTGATTCCGTCCCATATTGACCTGGTCGGTGCCGAAATTGAAATGATCAATTACCCCAACCGGGAAATGGTGCTGAAACAACTGCTGGACAGCACCCGGGATGAATACGACTTCATCATTATTGACTGCTCGCCTTCGCTGGGTTTGATCACGGTTAATGCCTTAACCGCTGCCGACTCGGTCATCGTGCCGGTTCAATGCGAGTTTTTTGCCCTGGAGGGCCTGGGCAAACTGCTCAACACGATAAAAATTGTTCAAAGCCGCTTAAATACTGCCCTGATCATTGAAGGAATTTTAATGACCATGTACGACGGCCGTCTGCGGCTGTGCAACCAGGTAGTGGCTGAAGTACGCCGCCATTTCGAAGACCTGGTGTTCAGCACCATCATTCACCGGAATGCCCGGCTAAGTGAGGCCCCCAGTGTGGGCAAACCCGTCATTTTATACGATGCCCCCAGCAAGGGCTCTGTCAATTATTTGAACCTGGCCAAGGAAATTCTTCAAAAAAACAACCTGACAAAGATTCGACAGGAAGAAAGAACAATTGAATTGTAGATTTGCCGTTGCAGATTGCAGATTTGTTAACAGCCGCCATAGCTAACTTTGCTTCCGGAATCCGCTAGCCTGGAAACCGGAATTTAAAATCATAACGCATTAATGACCACTCCAAAACAAAATAAAGAGGCCTTGGGCAAAGGCATCCGTTCGCTTTTACAAAGTATTGACTCGGACCTGAAGAATGCTTCGGGCCAAATAAAGCCACAGGTAGTAGAAGCCGCTACCGGCGTGATCCGGCTGGCGCTTGAAAACATTGAAACCAATCCCAAACAGCCCCGCCGCGATTTTGATGAGCAGGCCTTGCAAGAACTGGCCCAGTCCATCAAAATGCACGACATCATTCAACCCGTTACCGTTTCCCGGCTTCACGGCAACAAATACCGCCTGATCTCGGGAGAAAGAAGGCTGCGGGCCGCAAAAATGGCGGGCCTTAAGGACATCCCGGCCTACATCCGTCAGGCCAATGACCAGGAGCTGCTGGAACTGGCTTTGCTGGAAAACCTGCAACGCGAAGACCTCAACGCCATGGAGGTGGCACTGAGCTACAAGCGCATGATGGAAGAATTGAGCCACACCCAGGAACAGGTGGCTGAAAGAATGGGCAAGGACCGCAGCACGGTGACCAACTACATCCGGCTGCTGAAGCTGCCACCCGACATTCAGGTGGCGGTGCGCAACGGCGAGATCAGCATGGGGCACGCACGGGCCTTGATTAATGTAGACACCATCGACAAGCAGCTGTATATTTTTGACGAGATCAAAACCAAGGATCTTTCTGTGCGCCAAACAGAAAATTTGGTCAGGGCTCTTTATAAAGAAAAAGAAGGCAAAAAACCCGCGGCCAATACCCTGCCGGAAGGCTATAAAAAAGTTGAGGACAAACTGGCTTCGCATTTTAGCACCCGGGTTAAATTAAAGCATAGCAAAAACGGCAGCGGCCAAATCACATTTGATTACTATTCTTTAGAGGAGCTGAACAAATTATTGGATCAAATGAACGTGAGCATTGATTAACATCGGTTCACATACGGTTCGATTTGTATTTTTCACCCTTCTTTTATTGCAGGCTGCAACGGGCCTTTGCCAGGTGGATTCCACAAAACCGCCTGTTTTTGATACCACCAAACCCCGGATTCCTGCCGATTCGTTGTCCCGGGCGGCCAGCCCTGTGGTGAGTAACAAAGGCAGGGTGGACTCTGTGTTGTTGCACCACTCGCCCAAAAAAGCAGCCATCCGGTCAGCCATCCTTCCCGGCTGGGGCCAGTTTTACAATAAAAAATATTGGAAGATCCCGATCGTTTACGGCGCGCTGGGGGTTACTACAGGTGTATTTGTTTTCAACCTGCAAAACTACCGCGACCTCAGGTTTGCTTACCGGGCCATGATCGAAGCACAGCCAAAATTCTCTTCAACCGGGCAAATCATTCCGGGGGATTCTACCAATTACCGAAAAATAAAACCGGAGCTTTTGGCCTTGGATCCTTCTGCCATACGTGACTACCGCGACGAATACCGAAGAAACATAGACTATTCTGTTTTGGTGTTTATCCTGTTTTGGGGATTGAACGTGGTTGATGCCACCGTTGACGCTCATTTAAAATCGTTTGATGTAAGCCCCGACCTCAGCTTCCGGGTTAAGTTTGGCCCAAGCCAGATGGCGGGCACCACCGGTTTAAGCTTTGTGCTGGCCTTTAAATAGCACTGATGGCAAACAAAACGTCGGCCATTCAGATTTGATTTAGCAAATACTATACGTATGAAAATAGCACTGATCGGCTACGGAAAAATGGGACACATGATTGAAGAAGTGGCTATTGAAAGAGGACATGAAATTGTGTTGAAAATTCATCTGGACAACCGGGAAGAATTCAGTCAAGAGAATATTTCCCCGGCCGATGTTGCCATTGAATTTACCGGCCCCGACAGCGCATTTGAAAATGTAAAAACCTGCCTTGACTTTGGCATACCTACGGTAAGCGGCTCTACGGGATGGAACAACCGTTTGGGAGAAATAAGACAGTATTGCCGGCAAAAAGAGGGCTCTTTTCTGCATGCCAGCAATTTCAGCATTGGCGTCAACATTTTTTTTGAAGTAAATAAGTTTCTGGCCCGGCTGATGAACGCCCATCCCGAATACGATGTAACGCTCAAAGAAATTCACCACACCCAAAAAAAAGATGCGCCCAGCGGCACGGCCGTTACTTTGGCCGAAGGAGTCTTGGCAAATTTGGGCCGTAAAAACAAATGGGTAAACCAACCCTCGGAAGGCGCAGAAGAGTTATCCATCATTAGCGAAAGGGTGGATCCGGCACCGGGCACACACCATGTTCTGTATTCTTCTGAAATAGACGACATAGAAATCATTCATACCGCACACAACCGGAAGGGGTTTGCCCTGGGTGCGGTGCTGGCAGCGGAATACATTGCTGATAAAACAGGGGTTTTTGACATGAAAGATGTCCTCCATTTAAACTCCCTTGCCTGATTTACCGCACGCAGGTAATGGCTAAGAATCGATCTTGCCCAACAAAACCCGATTGCTGTTTCGCCAACAAACAGCACGCCTCTTCCGCTGGTCGTTTATAAAAAACCATTTTCGTTATTCCCTCAAAAAAAACAGCACAAATGGTTTTAGAAAAGACCTTTCGTTTTTGTAAAATTTAACCGCAGATTTTATCAGCCCAAATTCAGGAGCATGTCCTTGGTCATGGCCGGGAGATCGTACTCCTGCTTCCAACCCCAATCGTTCCGGGCCACGGTGTCGTCAATACTTTGGGGCCAGCTATTGGCAATCGACTGCCGATAATCCGGCGCATAACTTATGGTAAATTCGGGAATATGCTTTTTGATCTCGGCTGCGATTTCTTCCGGCGAAAAACTCATGCCCGCCAGGTTGTAAGATGTTCTGGTTTTAATTTTTTCCGAAGGCGCCTCCATGAGTTCGATCGTGGCCCGTATGGCATCGGGCATGTACATCATGGGCTGGTAGGTATCCCTTTCCAAAAAGCAGTTGTAGTGTTTGTTCTCCAGCGCCTCGTGAAAGATTTCCACTGCGTAGTCGGTCGTGCCGCCGCCGGGAGCGGATTTGTAAGAGATCAATCCCGGATAACGAAGCGACCGCACATCCACTCCGTACTTATTGAAATAATAATTGCACCAGAACTCGCCGGCGTATTTTGAAATACCATATACGGTAGTGGGCTCAATAATGGTTTGCTGCGGGCAGCTCTTTTTGGGGGAAGTGGGGCCGAACACCGCAATGGAGCTGGGCCAGTACACCTTGTGGATCTTCTCTTCCCGGGCTATGTCCAACACGTTTAAAAGTCCCTGCATGTTTAAATGCCAGGCCAGGTTTGGATTTTTTTCTCCGGTTGCCGACAGGATGGCCGCCAGCAGATAGATCTGCGTCACATTTTGCCGGATCACCTGCACGTGCAGCATCTCTTTATTCATCACGTCCAGGGAGACATAAGGACCGGTTCCTTCCAGCAACTCATTTTGTTCCCTTAAATCGGAAGCAATCACATTGGCCGCCCCGTAAATCTTCCGCAGCGCCAGCGTTAATTCCACCCCGATCTGTCCCGACGCTCCGATGACCAGAATTTTTTCTTTTGTCATAACCAAATTAAAGTTGCAAATATAGACGATGGCAATAGTCCACCATAAGCAAAAACCACGATAAAGCATAAAAACCATGAACCCCGAACTAAGGGATCAACTATTTTTGCACCCATGACAAATTTCTTATCCGAATTATTTGCGAATCAGGATTACGATAAAGATTCTTTCTTTTTAATTGCCGGCCCCTGTGTGGTAGAAAGCGAGGAACTGGTTTTGGACGTGGCCCAAAAACTTTCGGACATCTGCAAGCGGCACCGCATTCCGCTCGTTCTCAAAGCTTCGTACCGGAAGGCGAACCGCACCAGCGCTTCCTCGTTTACCGGCTTGGGCGATGAAAAA
The DNA here is from genome assembly GCA_023392575.1 of Bacteroidota bacterium. GTDB lineage: Bacteria > Bacteroidota > Bacteroidia > Chitinophagales > Chitinophagaceae > Flavisolibacter. The sequence goes on from JAEVYV010000305.1 coordinate 5,973, forward strand.
GGTTTGGAAATTCTTCAAGCCGCTGCAAAAAAATTCAACTTGCCTTCCACCACCGATATTCACTCTGAAAGGGAAGCCGACCTGGCAGCTCAATATGTGGACGTGTTGCAAATCCCCGCTTTTCTTTGCCGGCAAACAGACTTACTGCTTGCAGCAGGAAAAACCGGGAAGGTCGTCAACGTTAAAAAAGGCCAGTTTGTCAGCGGCGAAGCCATGCGGTTTGCGGTGGAAAAAATAAAGAACGCCGGCAATGAAAAAATAATGCTTACCGAAAGGGGAACCACTTTTGGCTATCAGGACCTCGTGGTGGACTACCGCAACATTCCGCTGATGCAGCAAACGAAAGTTCCGGTAATAATGGACTGCACCCACAGCCTGCAACAGCCCAACCAAGCGTCGGGGGTAACGGGCGGCAATCCCCAGCTCATTGGCACCATTGCCAAAGCTGCTGTTGCAGCCGGTGCCGACGGACTGTTCATTGAAACACACCCCGATCCGGCCTGTGCCAAAAGCGACGGAGCCAACATGCTGCGCCTGGATTTGCTGGAGGAACTGCTGGAAAAATTGATCCGGATCAGAAAGGCTGTGGTATAATACTTTATTGGTGGCCCAACAAGCCGGCAAAAAAGTCATCTTCAGTTTACAAAAAATAAGCACCTGTAAAGAAAACAACTATTTATATTTGCTTATTCCCGATTGCTGCTATACCCTTAACAATTTCTAATTTTTTCAGAACCATACGCCAAAAAAAAGTGTAGGATCAACACACTAATTACAAAACCTTATTTTTGAGGATTGTGGGATTGACCGTTTTAATCCCAATGAAACAAGGAAGATAGCAAATGGCAAAAAAAGTTAGCCGGATAGGTGTATTAACCTCAGGCGGTGATTCACCTGGAATGAACGCAGCAATACGAGCGGTTGTTCGTACAGGGATTTACAATGGATTGGAAGTTTACGGCATCATGCGTGGTTACCAAGGTCTGATTGAAGATGATATCTTTAAAATGGAAGGCCGTTCTGTAGCCAACATTATTCAACGAGGCGGCACTATTTTAAAAACAGCCCGTTGCCAAATTTTTCACAAACCCGAAGGAAGGAAACAGGCGTACGATGTTCTGAAAAACAGAGGCATTGACGGCCTGGTAATTATAGGAGGCGATGGCTCCTTTCGTGGGG
>JAEVYV010000313.1 GCA_023392575.1 Bacteroidota bacterium
CTGTAAAAGAGAGCCGCTTATCGGAGCCGGCTTTCACGAATATAAATAGTGTTTTTTTATAAACCAACAAGCAGGCAAAGTTTTTTTGAAATCCGAAACCAGAAAGTATTTTACGCCAGGCGTCGGCATGTCAGCGTAAGGCGTGTCAGCATAAGTTGTAACTTATTCCTTCTTCTATCCTTTTAACCGATACAGCAGGTACTTCTAATTTTTTTGTTTGACCACGCATCGTACCGATGTCAAAACGTAGCTTGCAGTTTTAAATCGAATCTTATGCATGTCATTTTAGGAGCCGGAGGAGCGATAGCCAATGCGTTAACCAAAGAACTTATTGCCAAAGGAGAAAAAGTCCGCCTCGTCAGCAGAAGACCCATAACCACATTTGCAGAAGTCCAATGGATACAGGCAGATCTAACCCAGCTTAACGAAGTTCTTACCGCTGCAAAAGGTGCCTCAGTGCTTTACCTGTGCGCCGGCCTGCCCTACAACACCAAGGTGTGGGCGGCCCAGTGGCCTTTGATCATGAATCATCTGGTTGAAGCCGGAATAACTACCGGAGCCCGGCTGATCTTTTTCGACAATGTGTATATGTACGGCCGGGTGCACGGCCCCATGACCGAAGAAACCCCTTACAATCCTTGTTCGAAAAAAGGCGAGATCAGGGCAAGAATCGCAGAGCAATTGATTAGTGCTTCCAGGGCAGGAACGGTGAAAGCCACCATTGCCCGGGCGGCCGATTTTTACGGAGCGGAAAGCCTTAATTCATTTTTTGACTCGATGGTGATTCAAAAATATGCCCGGGGGCAAAAGGCAATGTGGCTTGGAAACCTAAACAGCCGGCATTCGTATACCTACGTGCCCGATGCCGGCAAAGCCCTGTACCTACTGGGGCAACAGCCCGACACCATTAATGAAATTTACCATGTTCCCACAGCCAGCGCCCTGACAGGCAGGGAGTTCATGGAACTGGCCGCCCAACCCTTTCATCGCAAGCCTTCGTATAGCAGCGTCAATAAATTCATGTTGCAACTGGCCGGACTTTTCAATCCGGTGATACGCGAAACGGTTGAAATGTATTACCAATACCGGTATGACTATGCTTTTGATTCCTCAAAATTTGAGCAAAAATTTGGCGTGCAACCGACTCCCTATGACCAGGGCATCAAAACATTCTCTTCTTTTTTTAATGCAAAAACAGAATAAAGTACTTGCGCCGGAAACAAGCCTCGGAAACCAAAAATCCGGAACGGCTCTGGCTTAGAGCAGAAAAGTCTAACTAAAAAAACAAGGAGTTAGTTTGCGCTAACTCCTTGCCCACTTCCATTAACTGATGGAAATTTCCTTGGTTGCTTTTACCTGGGTTTTTGATTTGGGCAATTCCAAATTCAATATTCCATCGCGGTAAGCTGCCGTAATGCTATCGTCCTTTACATTCTCGGGCAAACGAAAACTACGGGTAAAGGAACTATAGCTGTATTCCCGCCGGGTATACTCCTTCCCTTCTTTTTCTTTTTTTTCCGACTTGGATTCCGCACTAATGGTCAGCACATCATCGTCCACTTTTAATTTAAAATCTTCTTTTTGAAAACCAGGCGCCACCACTTCAATGGAATAAGCCTTTTCGTTTTCGGCAATGTTCACGGCAGGAAATTCATTTTCCCATTTTTTTAGCCAGTTGTTATCAAAGAAATTGTCTACCCGGAAAAAATCAACCCAGGGAGACATGGACCTACCGGATTTAGCAAGATTAGCCATATAAACCTCCTTTTTTAATAAAAATGATTTGTACAGGGCAGCTTGTGTCATTACAGAAGTCCTGGTATCACAGGCAAAATCAAAGCAATCGTGTTTTAATCCATGGTACGGCTTAAAATGTTGCAAACCGGCAACAGGCCGTTTATCAGCGGTGCGGAACCTGCTATTTAAAGTTACTTTCCAAAGCGTTTATAAAAAATTTTTTGGCCGCAGAAACCCATCCATTTTTAACTATCCGGATTAACGATGAGCCTTTCTGAAATAAAAACCACTGCACTGCAGCGCTTAGCCCGTCGTTTTAGGCAACTAAAGAGTAACAGTAATTTTTCTGCCAAAGAATGATTACAGAAAAACAAAATCATATACCAACAACATAGACTTCGAAAAGCAGGCCATTATCCTTTGTAGTATTTTCTTTTGTTGAAGTATTTTACCACTCCCACCAAAGCAAAACAGGCCGCTGTCACCAATACAATCATTGCCAGTACCCCCAATCCCAGGTGAGCGGTTTTAAATATTGGCTGCAGAAAAGGTGCATTTACGATCAACCCTTGCAACACAACCGTTAAAACGATCGTCCACCACAGACCCCGGTTTTTAAACAAGCCGATGGCAAACACCGAATGATACATGGAACGGCTGGAAAGCGCATTGCACAATTGCACAAAACAGAGGGTTGTAAAAACAGCGGTCTGCTGAGCTCGAACCTCATAGCCCTGCTCCATCATCCACCATTGAACAAAAAGGGCGGCAGCCGTCATAACCCCACTGGTCAGCAAAATGCGGGTGATGAGTCCGCCGGCAAAAAGGTTTTCTTTAGGCGGCCGCGGCGGCCGGTTCATGATGTCTTTTTCTGCAGGTTCTGCCACCAGTGCCAATCCCGGCAAGCCGTCGGTTACCAGGTTGATCCAAAGAATATGAATGGGCAGCAGCGGCATGGCAAAGCCAAGCAAGGGCGCCAAAAAGATGGTCAGTATCTCGGCCAGGTTGCAGGAAAGCACATACAAGATAAACTTTCGAATGTTCTCATAAATCCGGCGTCCTTCCTTCACCGCCTTTACAATGGTGGCGAAATTATCGTCCAGCAAAATCATATCCGCGGCCTCCTTCGATACATCCGTACCCGTTATGCCCATGGCCACACCTATATCGGCCTGCTTCAGCGAAGGGGCATCGTTTACCCCATCTC
>JAEVYV010000338.1 GCA_023392575.1 Bacteroidota bacterium
CCACTATTCTAACGGGAACATCTTTCCGAAAAATGGCGGGGTGAAAGTGCCGCTGACCTTTATGCTTGGCTACACGTTCAATTGATTGGCCAGCCAAAAGATTTGCTTCCGTTGACCTTAGCTCTGAATGCTAGTCGCTTTCGTTAGAATAACTCCTCAGGACGTCCTGTTGCTGATACAACAATTCGGCACGGAGAACGATCTGCATTTCCACCCAGATCATTTTTTCTATTGACTCCAGGGCTCTAGCCTGGACATCTGCCAAAAGGGGCCGTATGATCTTTTGATCATCCGGATGTAATTTCCGGCCGTAATCCAACTGCCGCAGGCCTTGCTGCAACGGCAACACGGCTTTGGCGAGTTTGTCAAAATAAGAAATCCAAAGGTTTCGGTCCTGCAAAAACATTTTCTTTTCGTATGCCAGCTTCTCCCGGGATTTGGCAAGGGAGCCAAAAACATCAAACCCGGCCAGCTTTTCCCGAAAAGCCTTGCGGTTCTTTTCCTCCTCACCGGTGTACGACAACCAGTTGAACGAAGGCTGCAAAGCAAGTATCCGCTGTATTGCTTCTTTCTCATCGGCCTTTAGGTTTTTAGCCTTTGCAAGGGAAGCACTGGTCACTAGAGGACGCAAGGCCAGCCGCAGGCGCACCTCTTCATAGTGAGTCTCAAAACTCATATCGCTGCGAAGGGACGAGTGGATTTTTGTCCTGATGACAGAATCATGAAGGCGGCTGATCCATTCCTTTATCTGATTGTAAACCGGATCGAGTAGTGCGGCCTCAGCTAACTTTTCCCCATGCTTGGTTTGATGGGTAAATGATTGGTGCACTTCTTCAATACTGGCCGGAATCAGGGGTGATTTCCCGAGCAAGCTGTTGATGTCTTGCTCAACCAACCTTTGTGCATGAACCGAAGCACCGAGGCAGGACAAAACAACAGACAGGATGAAAAGACGGTTGGCGATTTTCGTCCGGCAAAGTAAACCGGGACATATGGGAAACCATTCAGCAGTAATCCCTATTTGCAGAAGCCGGTAGTGGTACGTAGAAACGAGTTGTACGGCTAGTCGATCAGTCCCCGGCGAATGGCTTCTTTCACCAGAGCTGCGGTATTTTTGGCACCGAGCTTTTGGGAAAGATTCAGACGGTGGGTTTCTACCGTGCGCAGGCTGATGAATAACTTATCCGAGATCTGCTGGTTGCTTAATTCCTCAGCAATCAGCTTTAAAATTTCCTTTTCCCTTTTGGTGAGCGAAATTTCAAACATGGAACGGCGCTGCCCGGTTATGCTTTCGTGCAACAGCACTTTTTTCACGGCCTCGTCCAGAAACTCCTGTCCTTCCATAACGGTGTGAATGGCCTTCAACAGCGTTTGCTGGTCGGTATTTTTCAGCAAATAGCCCGCAGCGCCGCTGCGCATTACCTGCCGGATGTAATGCGAATCATCAAAGCTGGTAAAGGCCAAAATCCGCAGGCAGGGTTGTTGTTTAAGAACCAGTTTGCACAGGTCGATGCCGCCGATGTCCGGCATTTGGATGTCCATCAATAAAACGTCGGCCTTGTTGTCGGAAAGCCAGGCTTGCAGCGCACCTGCGTCGGTAGTGGCAAAAACGATCTGCACATCAGGCACTCCCTCAAACATCGCTTTCAGTCCGTTAATGACTACCGCATGATCGTCTACAACAGCCAATTTTATTGCTTCCATAAGGTTCCCAACTTTGTTTGTATGCTAACGGGTTTGTTTGATTCCCCTAGATTCCTAATGCCGCAGGCCCGACTCCAAAAATAAGTATTTGTATGTAGTACAATGATATGCGTATAATACCATTAATCACTATTTCAAATAAAAAAGGCTCCACAAGTGTGAAGCCTTTTTATCAATGTCGGGAAGACAGGATTCGAACCTGCGACCCCCTGGTCCCAAACCAGGTGCGCTACCGGCCTGCGCTACTTCCCGAAACCGCGGTGAGGGAGGGATTCGAACCCTCGGTAGAGCTTTAAGGCCCTACGACGGTTTAGCAAACCGTTGATTTCAGCCACTCATCCACCTCACCTTTACAAACTATGCTCTGTTTGCAAGGGCTGCAAAAATAGGGATAAGGCAGTAATATCGAAAAAAATAAATCCTAAATTCTGAAACTTTATTGTCCTCAGAATTTAGGATTTACTGTCTCAAAACTTTTTATGCCTACATGGCGGCCAACTGCACTTTCTGTTGCAGCTCCATCACGCTGTCACGGAAGGTGCCGTCTGTATCCATCAAATCTTTTACAGTTTGGCAGGAGTGAATGACGGTGGTGTGGTCCCTGCCGCCAAAGTGCTCGCCAATTGTTTTCAGTGAGTTTTTGGTAAATGCTTTGGCCAGGTACATGGTAATCTGGCGGGCCTGTACAATCTCCCGCTTGCGGGTCTTTTGCAAAAGCTTGTCGTACGGCACGTCAAAATAATCGCATACCATTTTCTGAATGGTATCAATGGTAATTTCTTTACTGGATGTTTTTACAAAATTTCGCAACACTTTTTTCGCAAGGTCTAGATCAATCTCTCTGCGATTAAGCGAAGATTGTGCCAATAAAGAGATCAAAGCCCCTTCCAGTTCCCGGATGTTGGTGTTGATGTTGTAGGCAATGTATTTGACCACTTCCTTGGGCATCTCCAAACCGTCGTTCTTCATTTTTCTTTCCAGGATCTCAATTCTCGTATCGTAGTCCGGCATTTGGATGTCGGCGCTCAACCCCCAGCGGAAGCGGCTCAACAACCGTTCCTGTACTCCTTCCAAATCCTTGGGCGATTTATCGGAGGTCAGCACCAGTTGCTTTCCGGATTGGTGCAGGTGGTTGAAAATGGCAAAAAAGGCATCCTGCGATTTTTCGGCCCGGTTGAAAAATTGCACATCATCAATGATCAATACATCGATCAACTGGTAAAAATGGATGAAATCATTGATGGCGTTGTTGCGGCTATGATCGACAAACTGGTTGATGAATTTTTCAGAGCTCACGTACAGCACCACTTTGTTGGGGTGCATGCGCTTTACTTCGTTTCCAATGGCCTGTGCCAAATGCGTTTTCCCCAAACCCACGCCACCGTATATCACCAGGGGGTTGAACGAGTTGGCGCCCGGTTTTTCGGCAACCGTTTTCCCGGCCCGCCTGGCCACCCGGTTGCTGTCGCCTTCGATATAGGACTCCAGGGTATAATTTGGATTGAGCTGCGGATCGATGTGCATTTTCTTCAACCCGGGAATAACAAACGGATTTTTTACCGGCGTGTTGATCACCAAAGGAAAATCCATTTCGTTATTGGTAAATGATTTATAGGAATGTCCGGCCATATCAACGGTCACTGGTTTGTTGCGGGTATTGCCACCATCCACCATGATGCGGTATTCCAAACGTGCATCTTTGCCCAACTCTCTTTTCAGGGTTTTGGCAAGCAAGTTTACATAATGCTCTTCCAGGTATTCGTAAAAAAACTGACTGGGTACTTGTATGACTAATACATTATCTTTTAATGCAACAGGCTGAATTGGTTCAAACCAGGTTTTGAAGTGTTGCCACTCCACTATATCTTTTATGATCGATAAACAATTGGTCCAAACAAGTTCTGCATTTTTCTCCATGTACACCAAAGCAGTTTTTATATTGAGTTAAGAATCGTTTCAAAAGGTTTTTCACAGAGTGTGTAAAAAAAAATTTTTTTAGGACAGAAAGGCGAATATCTAAAAAAGGTATTGAAAAAAAAATTTTTCTTAATCAGAATTTTCACTTGTTGCAGCTAAAGCCTTTTTTCGTTCTTACGCCTCTCAATCTACAAAATTTTATGTGGAAACAATAGAATATTTTCAAAAGCAAATTACAGGCCTGATTCACAAATTGTTTTGCCAAAAACAGTCCTCCGCTCAATACTCAGCAATAGACATTTCGTATTCCTGTTTTATTCTTTCACCTTTGCAAACAGAAAATTTCAGGATAAAAACCTGGCACCAATGCAAAAGAAAATTTCGTTACGGGTGCTGCCTTCCGAGGCCGAGGACCACACTGCCCTTCAAACAATCGCAGCCCAGGCCTGCGCCGTGGCGCCGGCACAAATCACCGGCTTCTCTTTTCTTAAAAAATCAATTGATGCCCGAAGCAAACAGGTTTGGATCAATTTGACCCTAAACGTATTTATCGATGAACCTTTTCATCCCATTGAACTAATTCCCCTTGAACTAAAAGATGTTTCCCGGGCCGATCAAAAAGTGATCGTCATCGGGGCCGGACCCGCAGGTTTGTTTACGGCCCTGCGTTTAATTGAACACGGCATCAAACCCATCATACTGGAAAGGGGAAAGGATGTAAGGGCCCGGCGCAGGGACCTGGCGGCCATTAATAAAGAAGGAGTGGTTAACCCCGAAAGCAATTATTGTTTTGGGGAAGGTGGCGCCGGCACGTACAGCGACGGCAAGCTTTATACACGAAGCAACAAAAGAGGGGACATCAACCGGGTGCTCAGCACCTTTGTTCTTTTCGGGGCCAGCGAAAAAATTTTATACGAGGCCCACCCGCACATCGGCACCAACAAACTGCCGCACATCATCACCGCCATCCGGGAAAAGATCATTGCCTGCGGCGGGGAGGTACTGTTTGAGTCAAAGGTTACCGACCTGGTCATTCAACAAGGCCAAGCAAAAGGAGTGGTCACCGCCGGAGGCACATCGCTCGATGCCGATGCGGTGGTGTTGGCTACCGGCCATTCGGCCCGGGATGTTTTTACACTGCTTCACGCAAAAAAAATATTGATCGAAGCAAAACCCTTTGCTCTGGGCGTTCGGGTAGAGCATCCCCAGGCGCTGATCGACAGCTTGCAATATCATTGTGCGGTCCGCAGCGAGTACCTGCCCCCGGCATCCTATAGCCTGGTTCAGCAAGTAAACGGGAAGGGCGTTTTTTCTTTTTGCATGTGTCCGGGAGGCATCATTGCGCCGGCCGCCACCAATCACAATGAAATGGTGGTCAACGGCTGGTCGCCATCCAAAAGAAACAACCCGTACGCCAACAGTGGCATTGTAGTCAGTGTGGAAGAAGAAAATTTCCGGAGCTTTCAAAAACACGGCCCGCTAGCGGCAATGTATTTTCAGCAGGCCGTGGAACAAAAAGCCTTTGCTGCGGGTGGCGGCCAACTGGTGGCGCCAGCCCAACGGCTGGTGGATTTCACCGAAAACAAAACTTCTTCCACCCTACCCGATTGCAGCTACCTGCCTGGCATCCGCTCGGTGGCCCTAAAAGAAGTATTGCCGGCTTTTGTGCTGCAGGCCCTTCAGGTTGCTTTTAAAGAGTTCGGCAAAAAAATGCCCGGGCGCCAGGGCGGCAACTGGTATTTCACCAACGAAGCCGTGGTGGTGGCAACCGAATCCAGAACCTCGTCTCCCGTTCGCATTCCAAGAGATGCCCAGACGTTGCAGCACCCCCAGCTAAAAAATTTTTATCCTTGCGGAGAAGGAGCCGGTTATGCCGGCGGAATTGTAAGCGCCGCCATGGACGGAGAAAGAATCGCCGATCGGATTGCGCTGAGCTGCTGAAGCAAACTGCTTTGATTTGTACTGGCAAAAAGCCGCTTCGTATAATATTAATATACCTGTACTTTAGTGCCTCTATATTTACGTAACGCAAATTTTAACGAATGGCTCTTTTAGAACTTCAGCACCTGAAAAAATACTACGCCACGCAAAAGGCAGTGGACGACATCAGCTTTTCGGTAGAACCGGGGTCCATCTTTGGGCTGTTGGGGCCCAATGGTGCCGGAAAAACCACCTTGTTGCGGATGATCACCGGCATTCTTTACCCCGATCAAGGAAACATACTTTTTGAAGGCCAGCCGTTCGACCCCATGAAGGATGTAGAGAAGATTGGCTACATGCCGGAAGAGCGAGGGTTGTACAAGAAAATGAAGATCGGCGAACAGGCGCTTTACCTGGCGCAACTAAAAGGACTGGAAAAAAACCATGCCTTGCAATTAATTAAGGAGTGGTTTGTGAAACTGGAAATGCAAAGCTGGTGGAATAAAAAAGTCGAAGACCTGTCCAAGGGCATGTCGCAAAAGCTGCAGTTTGTCACGACGGTTTTGCACAATCCAAAGCTCATTATCCTGGATGAACCCTTCAGCGGCCTTGACCCCGTGAACAGCAACATCATCAAAGATGAAATTTTTGGCCTGGCCCAAAAAGGCGCCACCATTATCTTCAGCACGCATCGCATGGAGCAGGTAGAAGAAATCTGTGATCACATTGTGTTGGTAAACAAAGGGCAAAAAATTTTGGACGGAACGGTAAACAACATCAAACAACAGTTCAAGCAAAACCTGTTTCAGATCGGATTTGACTCCGCTCCCGGCCGCCATGCCAACGACGCCTTTGAGATCGTGAAACAAAACCACGACCACAGCCTGGTGGTGAAGATACACGAGGGGCATTACCCCAACGATGTCCTGCGCTATTACCTGCAGCAGGGCATAGGCATTGTTTCTTTTCACGAGATCCTGCCTTCACTAAATGAAATTTTCATTCAGTTGGTAGAAGGCACCCCGGCTGCAAGACAATTTCAAACCGTAACTGCATAAAATATTTTCTATGAACAAGACCTGGTTGATTGTGAAGCGGGAATACCTGAGCCGCGTTCGCAAAAAAACATTCATTCTTTCCACCATTTTGACCCCGCTGCTTTTTGCGGGGGTAATCGGCGTTGTCATTTTTCTTACGGTAAAAAACATCCGCAATGAAAAAATTGCGGTCGTGGATCCCTCTGGCATCTTGAAGTCTAACCTTGAAAACAGCAAATCGGTTACCTATGACTTTGTGCTGGATGTGGACACCAGTAATTTTGCGGCAAAAGGGTATTCGGCCCTTTTGTATCCGCCCCAAACGGCGATTAACCAAACGCCCAATTTCAAAATCATTACCGGCAAAAGCCTCAGCCGCTTTGTCAACGAGCGGGTGGAAAAAGACATTAGCCGGGCCCTGGAAAACAACATCATAGCTGATTCCTTAAAAATCGATCCCCGGCGCATTGACGATCTGAAAAAACAGGCGGAGCTCACCAGCATTGAATCGGTAAAGAAAGACGAATTGGGCAAGGCAACTGCTTCCAATTTCAATGTGGCCAGCGCCATTGGCTACGTGACCGCTTTTTTGATTTACATCACCCTGTTCATTTATGGTGTCATGGTTATGCGGGGGGTGATGGAAGAAAAAACCAATCGCATTGCCGAAGTAATGGTGTCTTCGGTTAAGCCGTTTCAGTTGATGATGGGAAAGATCCTCGGCATTGGCGCCGTGGGCTTAACCCAGTTTCTGATCTGGATCGTTTTGATCTTTGGCATCAGCACCCTCATGATGTCGTTTATTCCCACAGAAGTACTGCAGCAGGTTGGGGAACAGGGCCCGCCGGTTTCGGGCACCACGGCACAAACCTCCGAAGCGCTGCAAACCCTGGCCAGCGCCCAGGTAAACCTGTCGGTAGTAAACTGGCCTCTGATTATCGGCTGCTTCGTCTTTTATTTTATTGGCGGCTATTTGTTTTATGCGGCTCTTTTTGCAGCCGTGGGCAGCGCCGTAAACGAAGATTCGCAGGACGCCCAAAGCCTGACCTTTCCCATTACTATGCCCATCATTATTGCCATTGTCATCATGATCAACTCCATTAACGATCCCACCAGCTCGCTGGCCCAATGGAGCAGCATCATCCCGCTTTTCTCCCCCATTGTCATGATGTCCCGCGTTCCCTTTGGCGTACCAGACACGGTGGCTTACTGGGAGCTGGGCTTATCGATGCTTTTGCTGATCGGCGGTTTTTTATTCACCACCTGGCTGAGCGCAAAAATTTACCGCACCGGGATTTTGTTGTACGGCAAAAAGCCCAGCTGGAAAGAAATGATCAAATGGATTAGACGTTAAAGATTTTGAAAAATACACGGGGTAATTTTGAATTACGAAATTAATCGTACGTTTGATACGAAAAGATTCGTTAATCAAAAACCATGTTTATGAACAGGAACATATGGAAAAATAAATTTCCCCTCCTCGTGCTGGCAGCGGCGCTCCTTATAGCGTCGGCTGCTTTTCAAAACAAACCGGCAAAACAAAACCCCAACCCGGCCGACACCCTGCCCGACCGGCACAAACAAATCCGGGACATTGATGCGGCCCTTGAAGAACTGGAAAGAGGCCAATTGGACATAGATCGCTCTTTAAAAGAAATTGACTTTGCAAAAATTGAAAAGCAAATCAATGAAGCCACGCAAAACATTCGCCTCAACCAAGAAGAAATAAAGGCCCAAATAGAAAAGGCCATGCAACAAGTGGATGCCGCCAAAATACAGGCCCAGCTTCAAGGGGCTTTAAAAGAAGCGGATGCCGCACAAATCAAGGCGGACGTAGACAAATCGATAAAAGAAATTGATTTTTTCAAAATCAAAACCGAAATAAACGCTTCAATAGCCAAAATTGATTGGGATAAACTGAATGAGGACCTGGGAAAAGTGAAAAATATTGACATGGAAAAAGTGGAAGCCGATCTGAAAAAAATCAAGCCGGAAGTGGAAAAATCCATAAAAAAAGCCCGGAAAAATATTGAAAATGCCAAAGAAGAATTGAAGGCCTACAAGGGTTTGATTGACGGGCTCGACAAAGAGGGGCTGATCAACAAAAAAGAGAATTACACCATCGAGTACAAAAAGGGAACCTTAACCATAAACGGCAAAAAGCAGCCAGCTGACCTTGTTACTAAATACCAAAACTTTTTACAGGGACGTAAAGATTTTACCATCACAAAAGAAAAGGATGATTTTCATATAGATCATGACTAAACGGGCTTGCCCTAACCATGACCAACCAATAGGAAGACCCTGCTGCGGCGGGGTTTTCTTATTCAGACAAATGGTTGAGGGAATGAGTAATTTCGAAACATGAATGATCATGCGGCGTGGATGTATTTTATTGCCCTGGTTCTTCCACCCCACCTGGACCAGGAAATTCTATCGTACAAAAACCTAATGCGGGAAAGATTCGACTGCAAGGTGGGGTTAAAATCGCCTGCCCACATCACCATTGTCCCGCCCTTTTGGATGGAAGGCGCCCAGGAAAGCCTTTTGCTGAAAGATGTTGATGTTCTTGCAGGCAACCTTGCTGCTTTTGCCGTGGCCACCAATAATTTTTCGGCCTTTACGCCCCGCACCATTTTTATTGCGGTTCAGGACAATGAAGAACTAAAGCGACTCAAAAAAACGGCGGATGATTTTTTTAAACAAAAAGCAGAATACAAAATAAAGATCGACAGTAGAAGGTTTCATCCGCACATAACCATTGCCACCCGGGATCTGCACAAAAAAACCTTTCAGGAGGCCTGGACGCTCTTTGAAACAGAGCCATTCCAGGAGCAGTGGGTGGCCACCGGTCTGTCTGTTTTAAGACACAATAAGAAGAATTGGGACATCATTCATACCGCTGCGTTTACCACCCCGCCAACCCAACCGGCTTAGTGTGGTTCCGACATGGCGTCGGGATTGGAGCTGACACTATCCCGGGTCCGGGTTGTATCGGTCATTGACTTTGCGGTATCCGGAGAGGTCGTTTTTGTCGTTCCCGAGTTATTGCATCCGACCGCCAGCAAAAACAGGCCCAGAAGAAAGACTGGGAAAACTTGGCTTTTTTTCATACAACAAAATTGTAAGTGCAGTACAAAGTAACAGCCTTTGTGTGGGCTGGGCTCAAAAAAAGGCGCCTTGTGGCACCCCGTTTAAAAATTTAAAGAAGACGGTTACTCAAAATAGAAAAAGCCGGGTAGTATTTGAAAGGCTTCTTCCTCGTCCATAGCTATGTTTAACTGGAAGCCTTCATCCGAGCGGATCGTGACCTTGTCTCTGGTCACTCTTTTAAAACCGCTTTTTTCAAAAACCAGTCTATAAGTCCCGGGCTTCAGATCGCTGAAAGAATAATTGCCGTTTCCATCGGTGAAAACAGCCTTTTCCTTTTTGGAAGCCGAATAAGCAATGACGCTGACATTACCAATTGGCTTTTTGGTTTCCGAATGAACAACGCCGCCGGCAATATCTATTTTTTTATTTTCTTCGGTTCCGGTGCCCGGTGGGGTTGCGTAAGCCGTGAAGCCTGCGGCAACAAAAACCATTGTCAAAAGCAGTAATTTGTATTTCATGGTTTATCATTAAAGGGGGGCGGCCCCATATTAAAATTAGTGTTTTCCAGAGGATTTAAAAGCGCTTCGGTAAACTCCCGCCACAGGTTTTTTACAATTTTCCCCGCTGGCAAAATCTCGTCCAGCAAGGCACTCACCTGACCAATTTCCAACTCGCCTTCATCAAGATCGCCTTCGTACATTCCCTTTTTGGCCCGGGCTCGCCCCAAAATGTGCTTTAGCTCTTCGGCACCGGCGCCACGGGCCTCGGCATCCTGTATTTGCTGAAAGAACTTGTTTTTCAAAAGGCGCACCGGCGTTAGCTTTTTTAAGGACAACTGGGTATCGCCTTCTGCTGCATTCACCACAGCCTGCTTAAAATTTATATGCGAAGAAGCTTCCTCGCTGGCTACAAACCGGGAACCAACCTGCACTCCTTCTGCCCCCAACACCATAGCTGCCAGCATTTGCCGGCCTGTGGCGATTCCGCCTGCAGCAATCACGGGAATGCTTACTGCCCTCACCACCGCAGGGATCAAAACCAGGGTGGTGGTCTCTTCCCTTCCATTATGCCCGCCGGCTTCAAAGCCTTCAGCGATCACCGCATCGCAACCGGCCTCCTGGGCTTTTAACGCAAACCTGCTGCTGCTGACCACATGCACGACTTTTACCCCGTGGGCTTTTAACTGCGGCGTCCATGTTTTGGGATTGCCGGCCGATGTAACCACAATGCGAACGCCTTCTTCCAAAACAATTTCCATGAGCTTGTCGATGTCCGGATAAAGAAGCGGGATGTTGACGCCAAATGGTTTGGAGGTGGCCGCCTTGCATTTGCGAATATGCTCCCGCAAAACCTCGGGGTACATGCTGCCGGCTCCGATCAGGCCCAGCCCGCCGGCGTTGCTGACAGCGCTGGCCAGCCGCCAGCCGCTGGCCCAGATCATGCCGGCCTGAATGATGGGATAGTCTATTTGAAAAACTTGGGTAATCCGGTTTGAAAACATGCGGTAAAAATAGTTCACAAGTTTATCAGTTCACCGGTTCACCCGTTGGTTACTCAACTGGTGCACTTGCAAGCCGGTGAACCGGCAAACGCGAAGCTATCCCAAATCAATATCGGTATTGTCGCCTATGTTTAGCGTTCTGGTTTCCCCACGAATGGTGGTATCGCTGCCGATCAGGGAATCATCCAGCACAATATCAAAGAGGTTGGAGTAAGAGCCGATAATGGAGTTCTTTACAATAGAGAAATCAATGATCGTTTCGTCGCCAATGGTGGCAAAAGGCCCTACGATTGAGTTTTTTATGGTGCAACCCTTGCCAATGCTTACGGGCTGAATGAGGACCGTATTTTCATACTGCGGGCACATTTCTGCATGTGCCCCAAATTTTTTCAGCAGGGTTGCGTTCGATTCCAGCAGGCTTTCCCGGCGGCCGCAGTCAAACCAGCTGTCCACCTTAAAGGCGTTGAACTGGGCGCCTTTTCGGATCATGCAATCCAGGGCGTCGGTAATGCTGTATTCGCCGTGCGTTCTTAAACCTTGCTTGATGTTGGCCTCCAGGCACTCAAACATCATGGCGGATTCGTTGATCTTGTACACCCCAACAAGGGCCATATTGGACTTGGGAATATGCGGTTTTTCCACCAGGTGGGTGATGGTGGCATCGCAATCTATTTCCGCCACTCCAAAGCTTCTGGGATCGTCCACCTTGCGCACCCCGATCATGGATGTTTTGCTGTTCAGCACAGCCTTTACATCGTAATCGCAAATGGTATCGCCCAGCACAATGATCACTTCGTCGTTATTGACAATGTTTTTGGTCAGCCGAACGGCATGCCCAATGCCCTGTCTGTCGTTTTGGTATACAAAATGAGCGGTCAGAGAAGGATAATTGGTTTTAACATAGTCCTGGATTTTCTCCCCCAGATAACCCACAATAAAAATGAATTCATTGACGCCGGCATCTTTTAACTGATCCACAATGATGCTCAACACGGTTTTACCGGCAAGCGGAATTAATGCTTTGGGCTGGGTATAAGTATGGGGTCTTAATTTCGTTCCGGCCCCAGCTACGGGAATAATTGCTTTCATTGATAATTTTTTTGGTGGCTCCATGCACAAACCGCTACACCGCCACCAGCTTTGCTTGATTATTCAATAAAACGAAGCGGACGAAATTACTGATTTTTATATCAACCACAGAAATGCCTTTACTTGGTGCCACACGCTTAAATTTGTGTAATTATTTGGAGCCCGCAGTAGTGCTCCCCAGGGAACTTGGGTTGTTCCGATCGCTATCGGGACTTACTGGTACGGTACCCGTTCTGTTCGGCTTTTCGTGAGGCGCCACATGTCAAACGTGAAACGAAACTATTTTAAATAATCATAAACACTCCGCCTCTGGCGGAATGGAGGGTATTCATGCAAAGAGATCAACAGGTTTTCGACATCATTAAAAAAGAATTGGAACGCCAGCGCAACGGCATTGAGCTGATTGCTTCGGAGAACTTTACCTCCCTGCAGGTAATGCAGGCCATGGGCAATGTAATGACCAATAAATACGCGGAAGGCTATCCCGGCCGCAGGTACTACGGCGGCTGCGAGTTTGTAGATGAAACCGAACAGCTGGCCATTGACCGCATCAAGCAGGTTTTTCATTGCGAGTATGCCAACGTACAACCGCACAGCGGCGCCCAGGCCAACGCTTCGGTCATGCTGGCTATATTAAAACCCGGCGATAAAATCCTGGGCCTCGATCTGAGCATGGGCGGCCATCTCACCCATGGTTCGCCGGTAAACTTCAGCGGCAAATTATACGAACCGCATTTTTACGGCGTGCACAAAGAAACCGGCCTGGTAAACTACGAGCAACTGGAAGAAGTGGCCCGAAGAGAAAAACCCCAATTGATCATCTGCGGGGCCTCGGCTTACAGCCGCGACTGGGACTATGCCAGAATCCGCAAGGTAGCCGATGAAGTAGGCGCCCTGGTGATGGCCGATATTGCCCATCCGGCAGGACTGATTGCCAAGGGTTTGCTGGCCTCCCCGTTTGAGCACTGTCATTTTGTGACTTCTACCACACACAAAACCCTGCGGGGCCCCAGAGGCGGTATTATTTTAATGGGCAAGGACTTCGAAAACCCCTTTGGTCTTAAAGACACCAAAGGCAACATCCGCATGATGAGCAACCTGCTGGACATGGCGGTTTTCCCCGGCACCCAGGGCGGCCCGCTGGAGCATGTGATTGCAGCAAAAGCCATTGCCTTTGGCGAGATTTTGAGCGACGAGTTTACCGCCTACGCCAAACAAATTCAGGCCAATGCCCAGGCCATGGCCCAGGCCTTTGTAGCCAAAGGATACAACATCATCAGCAGCGGCACCGACAACCACCTGATGCTGATTGACCTGCGCAATAAAAACCTGACCGGCAAAAAAGCCCAGGAAACGCTGGACAAAGCACACATTACCTTAAATAAAAATGCTGTGCCCTTTGACGACAAAAGTCCTTTTGTCACCTCGGGCATCCGTGTAGGTGTTCCGGCCATTACCACCCGGGGCATGCAGGAAGGGCACATGCAAACCGTGGTAAACTTTATTGACCGGGTGCTGATGAACATTGATGACGCTGCGATTGTAAGCAGCACGGCCGGGGACGTTCATGATTTCATGAACCAATTCCCCTTATACCCCGAACTGGGATAAGAGGCCATAATTTCCGAAACGGAAGAAACATTTAAAGATGTAACAAAAACCAACTCTCATGCTTCAACGCGTACAAAGTATCTGGTTGTTATTAGCGGCGGCTTTTGCGGCCATCACTTTTCGTTTTCCCTTTTACACCGGCGGACGAATTGTAGATGCCGCCACCAATGCCGTGGCCCACGGGGAACTGAATGCCACTTCCTCCATCTGGCTTTCCATTCTTACCGTGCTGACCGGCGCCATTGCTTTTGTCACTATTTTTTTATTTGACAACCGAAAGCTGCAACTGAAGCTTTGCTACCTCGGCATTTTTTTAACGATCGTGCTGCTGGTGGTGTATTTTTTGGAAATCGGAAAATTTGTGGCGGGCACCGGCACGTTTGCACTTTCCTGCATTTTCCATTTTGCCATATTGGGCTTTTACATTTTGGCGGCCCGGGGCATATGGAACGATGAGAAACTAGTCAAGAGCATGGACAGATTGCGTTAGCCTGCGTTGCGGTTCCATCAAACGGCATCGCTTGATGGAACCGCCCGGGTTAACCACCTGTTTATAAAAACCTGCCGGTCCAGCTATTGGGTACTTTCTTGAGGTCGGCGGGCTTGCCTTCAAATACCAGATGTCCCCCGTTTACCCCCGCTTCAGGCCCCAGGTCAATCACCCAGTCGGCACTTTTGATCACATCGGTATTGTGTTCAATCACAATAATGGAATGTCCCTGCTCGATCAAGGCATTGAAAGAGGCCAGTAATTTTTTTATATCATGAAAATGAAGTCCTGTGGTGGGCTCATCGAAAATGAATAAAATCTTTCCGGCGCTTTTGCCCTTGCCCAAAAAAGAAGCCAGCTTTACCCTTTGGGCTTCCCCACCGGACAGGGTATCGGAAGACTGGCCCAGCTTTACATAACCCAACCCCACCTCGCTCAAAGGCCTGATGGCTGTAGCAATGCTTTTTTCATCTTTAAAAAACTCTATCGCTTCATCCACACTCATTTCCAGAACCTCAAACACATTTTTTCCTTTGTACTGCACCTCCAGCACTTCTTCCTTGAACTTTCTTCCATGACACACTTCGCAGGTCAGGTGCACATCTGCCAGAAACTGCATTTCAACAATCTTTTCGCCTTCGCCCTTGCAGGCATCGCAGCGGCCTCCGTCCACGTTGAACGAAAAATGTTTGGGCTGAAAACCCCGCATTTTGCTTAGGGGCTGAGAAGAATATAAATCCCGGATATGATCCCAGGCCTTAATATAAGTAACCGGATTGCTTCTGGAAGACTTGCCAATGGGGTTTTGATCCACCATTTCCACCTGGGTGATGTCGTCCACCGCCCCGCTCATGGCCCGGTGAAAACCTACTTTATCGGTTGCCTCGCCCTGCAGTTTTTTTAGGGCGGGATACAAAACATGTTTGACTAGGGTGGTTTTGCCACTGCCGCTCACGCCGCTCACCACACAAAGAACATTGAGTGGAAAATCAACGGTTATGTCCTTTAAATTATGCTGGCGGGCTCCCTCCACCCGGATGGAGCTGGTTCCTTTACGAACTTTTTTGGGCGCCTCAATGCGGAGTTCTCCTTTCAGGTATTTACCCGTAAGGCTTTCGGGGTTGCGGGTAATGGCGTCATAGTTTCCTGCCGCAATTACTTCTCCGCCCAAATGCGAGGCCAGGGGACCCATATCAATAATGTGGTCGGCTTCCCGCATCATCATCTCATCGTGTTCCACCACCACCACCGTATTGCCCAGGTCCCGTAATTCTTTTAAAACCCGAATCAGGTTGAAGGTATCGCGGGGGTGCAGGCCAATGGAGGGCTCATCCAGAATGTACAGGGAATTGGTCAGATTGCTGCCCAGGCTCCTGGTCAGTTGAATGCGCTGGCTTTCGCCGCCGCTCAAGGTATTGGCCAAACGGTTGAGGGTAAGATAACCCAGGCCCACACTCAGCATGGTATCAATGCGGTGGCCGATCTCTATTAAAATTCTTTTGGCCACCTGTTGTTCGTAGTCAGAAAACTCTTTGGCTGCTCTGTCAAACCAACTCCGCAGATCTTTTATCGGCATTTCACTCAGCTCGCCAATATGGCTGCCCTGTACTTTCACATATAAGGCCTCTTTGCGCAACCGGTAACCCCGGCACTCAGGACATAAAGTTCTGCCGCGGTAACGGCTTAATATGACCCGGTACTGAACTTTGTATAAATTCTGTTCTACCTCTTTAAAAAAATCATTGATGCCGTAGACATATTGGTTTCCCTCCCAAAGAACCCGGTATTGTTCCTTGGTAAGATCGGCAATGGGTTTATGAACCGGGAAATCGAACTTGCGGGCATTTTTGATAAAGTCTTCCTTCCACTGGCCCAGTTTTTCGCCCTTCCAGGGAGCAACGGCGCCCTCGTAAACACTAAGCAGTTTATTGGGAATGACCAGGTCCTCATCAATGCCCAGAACCAACGAAAAACCTTCGCAGGTTGGGCAGGCACCATAAGGATTGTTGAACGAAAACAAATTGGGCGAGGGTTCCTCAAAGGTCATCCCATCCAGCTCGAAACGGTTATTAAAATGCAGCAGCTTTTTTCCATCCACCTCAACATACACATCCCCCTCTCCTTCGTAAAAAGCCGTGCCGATGGAGTCGGACAGGCGGTGCTCGTCGTCTTCATCCAATTCTTTTGCTACAATCCGGTCAATGAGCACATACACGTTTTCGGGATATTGAAAGGCGGCAATAAACTCATCGGGGGTAGCAAGCAGGTCTTCAATATGGTAAATGGTTCCTTCGCTTACCGCCGCGTGTTTTTTGGGTTAGGTAAAAGGAGAAACATAAATGCGGCTAAAGCCTTTTTGCATCAGAATCTTTAATTCTTCTCTTTCGTCGCGGTTTCGGTGCTGCTTAAACGCCGAAAGAATATAAACCTTACTTCCTTCTTTTAAGTGCCGAATGGCATCAAGCACATCCTTAACATCGTCTTTTTTTACCACCCTGCCCGACAGGGGAGAAATGGTTTTTCCCACCCGGGCAAAGAGCAGCCGCAGATAATCGTAAATCTCGGTCATGCTGCCCACTGTGCTCCTTGGGGTACGGGTAATCACCTTTTGTTCAATCGCAATAGCCGGGGCCAGACCCTTTATATAATCCACATCGGGTTTGTCCATGCGGTTGAGGAACTGCCGCACATAGGCACTCAGGCTTTCGGCGTAACGGCGCTGGCCTTCGGCAAACAGCGTATCAATGGTTAGCGAGGATTTGCCCGAACCGGAGACACCAGTCACCACAATTAGTTTGTTTCTGGGAAAAACAACATCGATGTTCTTCAGGTTGTGCACCCGGGCCCCTTTGATGAATATGGGCTCCTGGGTATGCAAAACGGACTCCGGCTTTTTGCTTTTAGCTGCTTTTTCTTTCATGGTATAGGGCGACAAAAGTACTAACTTGCTAAATAGTTTAGCGGCAACGTTAACAGTTCTTTTAAGAAAAAAAGGAAAGGTCCGGCAATAAAAATTGTGAAAATTGAAAAAGAATTTTACTTTTAGGACGAAAAATCCCTATTCTATCAAACATTAAACCCTTCTCGCCTATCGCTTAAACTTCTACTTTTTTATTCATATTTAAGTTCTTCCATATCCGAAAGCCGTCTAAACTGTAGAAGTTTATGAATCTATTATCAAGACTGTCCGACCACGAGCTCATCAACTCGTTCACCTCCGGAAATGTAAACGCTTTGGAAACCCTTGTATTGCGCCACAAGGAAAAGCTGTACACCTCCATCTTCTTTCTTGTGAAGGACAAGTACCTTGCCGAAGATATTTTTCAGGATGTTTTCATTCGGGTGATTGATACCATCCGCAGCGGCCGCTACACCGAGGAAGGCAAGTTTTTGCCCTGGGCCATGCGCATAGCCCACAACCTTTGCGTGGATCATTTTAGAAAGGTAAAGCGAACACCAACCATCAAAAACAGCGAAGACCAGGATATTTTTGAAGTTTTGAACTTTACAGAAGACTGCGCCGAAACCAAAATGATCAAACGCCAAAGCTATAACCGGGTGAAAGATATGCTGGACCAGTTGCCCGAAGACCAAAGAGAAGTGATCATCCTGCGCCATTACGGCGACATGAGCTTTAAAGAAATTGCAGCGGTTACCAATTGCAGCATCAACACAGCGCTGGGCCGAATGCGCTACGGTTTAATCAATTTGCGCAAGATGATGATGCAAAAACAAATTGCCCTGTAATTTTCATTAAAAAATTAAAAAAGGAAATCCTTAACTTTAACTACCATTATTTTCATGAACTTTGATCACCAATACAAAAAGCCGACAGCTATAAACTTATGTCATTCTTATTCTCCCACTACATGCTTGCCGTAGGAGGTTGATTAAGAATGACGCCCAATTAAAAATGCTCCGTTCAATAGCGGAGCATTTTAATTTCTTCGGCTTACTAAATTTATTCGGTTGGCGTCATGTTGTTGATAATCGCTTCCGAAACACCTGTAAAGCTGAACCCGCCATCGTGGAAAAGGTTTTGCATGGTGATGTACTTCGACATATCGCTAAACATGAAAGCACAATAATTGGCACAATCATCGGCGGTGGCATTTCCCAGGGGGCTCATTTTTTGGGCATACTCAATAAAGGCATCAAAGCCTTTTACGCCGCTGCCCGCAGTGGTTCGGGTTGGCGACTGGGAGATTGTATTTACCCGTACTTTTTTCCGAACGCCGTAATAATAGCCAAAACTCCTGGCTACACTTTCCAAGAGGGCTTTGGCATCAGCCATTTCATTGTAATCGGGGAAAACCCGCTGGGCGGCAATGTAGGTAAGCGCCACCACGCTGCCCCATTCGTTCAGGGCATCCATCTCCCAGGCCGTACGCAATACGCGGTGCAGGCTCATGGCAGAAATATCAAGTGTTTTTTGGTTCCACTCATAATTCAAATCGGTATAGTGCTTGCCTTTGCGCACATTCAAACTCATGCCAATGGAGTGCAGCACAAAATCGACACCGCCATTAAAATGCTTTTGCGATTCTTCAAACAGCTTTTTCAGATCGTCCATGTTGGTCACATCGGCACCAATAACGGGCGCCTGTACGGCCTCCGCCAACTTGTTGATTTCGCCCATGCGCAACGCCACCGGGGCATTGGTCAGAACAATTTGCGCTCCCTGCTCATGGCATTTCAAAGCCGTTTTCCAGGCAATTGATTTTTCATCCAGTGCGCCGAATATGATTCCTTTCTTTCCTGCTAATAAATTATTTGACATAATAGTTAATTTGAAAAACTGTCAATTTGAAAATATGAAAATAAAACTGACCGCAAAGGAAACTATAATTTTCAAATTGTTTCATTTTCCAATTTTGAAATTAGTTCATTACCATTTCCCTTGCATTCTCCAACGCGGCTGCAGTTGGCTTTTCACCGCTCAACATTTTGGCAATGGCCACAATGCGTTCGTCTGTATTGAGCAAACGAACCCCGGTTGTTACTGTCTCGTTCTTCAGATCCTTGTACACCAGGTAGTGGGCATCGGCCTTGCCGGCAATTTGTGGCTGATGGGTAATACACATTACCTGTCTTGAGGCAGCAAGCTCCTTCATGATAACGCCTACCTGCTTGGCGGCTTCGCCGGAAATGCCCGTGTCGATTTCGTCAAAAATCAAGGTGGGCAGATCCATGGACTTAGCCACCAGCGATTTAATGCAAAGCATTAAACGGCTCAACTCCCCGCCGCTGGCCACTTTGCGCAAGGGCTGAAACTGATTGCTTTTGTTGGCATCAAACAAAAACGTCACCTCATCCACCCCATAAGCATTCAAAGCCACGGTACTCACTTCTACCTTTAACCGGGCATTGGGCATGCCTACCTGGCCAAGCATTTTGTTTACCTGCTGCTCCAGGGGTTTTATCTGCACTTTGCGGGCAGCAGATATTTTGGAAGCGGCTTCTTCGGCCCGGCCCAGGGCTGCGCTGTATTGTTTTTCGGTGGCGGCAATGGCATCGTCTATGTTGAACACGGCCTGCAGTTTTTCGCCCAGGTCTTTTTGTATTTGCAGCAGCTCGTTGGTGGTTTTTACCCCGTGCTTTTTAAGCAACCGGTATCCTATCGCCAGCTTTTCATTAATCCGGTCCATGCTTGCGGCATCGGAGCCAATATGATTATTGATGCGGTCTGCTTCTGCGGCAATATCCTGCAGCTCGATGTACACCGATTGCAAACGCTGGGCAAGATCGGGTAGCTCCGAATGCAATTCGGAAAATTGCTGCAGCTGACCCGCCAAGGTTTTTAACTGCCGGACAAGCGGCTCCTCTCCTTCCTCCAGTTCGTAATAGGTTTTTGTCAGTGCGTTTTTTATTCCTTCGGCATTGGTCAGCAGCTTTAGCTCCTGTTCCAGGTCCTCCAATTCATTTTCCTTTAGGCCGGCTTCCTCCAGCTCGTTAAATTGAAATTGGTGGTAATCAAATTCCTTTTCAAATTGGGCCTTTTGATCCTGCAGCTGGTCCAGGCGCTTTTTTGTTGCCTGCGCCTCCTGAAACAATTGGGTGTATTTTTTCAGCAGCGAAAAATTGCCGGCCAAAGCATCCAGCACTTCTCTTTGAAAATCGCTTTCGCCCAGTTCCAAGGTGTCAAACTGCTGGTGCAAATCCACCAACAAGCTGCTCAACTGGTTTAGCTGGTTTAAATTCACAGGCGTGTCGTTTATAAAGGCCCGCGACTTTCCGCCGGGAGCAATTTCCCGGCGCACAACCAGTTCTTCGTTGACATCGAGCTCGTTGCTTTTTAAAAAACCCACAATATGCTCATCGCCTTGCTCGCCTTTAAAACAACCTTCCACAATGCATTTTTTTTCCCTGTTTTTCAACACCGAGCTTTCGGCCCTCTGGCCCAGAATCAAACCCAGGGCCCCCATGATGATGGATTTACCGGCGCCGGTTTCCCCGGTAATGATGTTCAAACGCGGAGAGAAATCTATTTCCAGTTCCTCAATAATGGCATAATTCTGAATAGATAAGCGGGACAGCATAATTAGGCGACAAATTAAAGCATTTCCGGCTGCAAGCGGAAGCCCGTTGGCGTTAAACTTAGCAAATAAAAAAAGCCTCTTGTGTTAAGAGGCTTTACCAATTTTATTCTAAAAATTACTTTACTTCAATGGAATCGGTCAATTCGGCGTCAACCAAAATACGGCCGCAGTTTTCACACACCATCACTTTTTTGCGTTGCTTGATTTCGCTTTGCTTTTGTGGCGGAATGTAATAGAAGCACCCACCACAGGCATCTCTTTCCACCGGTACCACCGCCAGGCCGTTGCGGTAGTTCTTACGGATCTTTTCATAGCTGCTCAGCAAGCGGGGATCCACCTGGGACCGGGCTTCTTCGGCCAGCTTGTTAAACTGCTTTTCTTCTTTTTCGGTGGCTGCAATAATTTTTTCCAGCTCGCCTTTTTTGGTAGACAGAACGCCTTCTTTTGTGGCAATGGCTTTTTTGGCTTTTTCCAGGGCCACGGCCTTTTCCGCAATCTCTTCGTTGGCGTCTTTAATATGTTTTTCGCAAAGCTTTACCTCAAGCTGCTGCATTTCAATTTCTTTATTGATGGCTTCAAACTCGCGGTTGTTTTTTACGTTTTCGCTTTGCTTTTCGTATTTTTTTACCAGCGCCTGGGCTTCTTTAATGGCTTCCTTCTTTTGCTCAATAAACTCGGTAATGCCATTGATTTCTTCTTCAATGCGAAGCTGGCGGGCATGCAAACCGTGAATTTCATCTTCCAGATCAGCTACCTCAATTGGCAACTCACCTTTTAAAATGCGAATTTCATCCAGCTTAGACTCTACTTTTTGAAGCTTTACCAGCGAGCTAAGCTTTTCTTCAACTGAATATTCTTTAACGTTTGCCATTGGCGTTTATAGTTTGAAGTTTGTAGTTGTTTTTATGGTCCAGGCTTTCCCAACCCTGCTCTTCTGCCGTTGCGTCGCACTCTTGTGCTTCTCCAGGTCTGCTCATCCATTCAGCTAAAATACCGTACAGGATTTGTGTTTACGCTGGTTTTTAGGACGGCAAAGGTAGGGAATTTTTCCACCAAAAGGTCATGGAGCAGGTCCACCGTAAACTGTTCGCTTTCGTAATGACCCATATCGGCAAGTACCAGCCGGCCCTCCGCATCAAAAAACTCATGGTATTTTACATCGGCTGTCAGATACAGATCGGCCCCTTGGCGCAGGGCGGCCTTGATCAAAAAACTGCCTGCCCCGCCACAAACCGCCACTTTTTGGATGGGTTTTCCCAAAAAAGGCGTGTGCCGGATGCCTTCGGCCCGGAATTCATCCTTTACCCGCTGCAAAAAATCCCTTTCCGCCATGGGGTGCTCCAACTCGCCGAGCACCCCGGCACCAATGCCGAAATGAACATTGTCCATGGTAAAAATATCGTAGGCTACTTCTTCGTACGGATGATGGTCGATCAGGGCCCTGACCACCTGGGCCTCCAGAAAAAACGGATATACAATTTCAATTTTGGTCTCCCGTTCCCGGTGCAACTCCCCCACCGCTCCCACATAGGGGTCGGCACCCTGCTGGGCTTTAAAGGTTCCCACGCCCTCGCTGTTAAAGCTGCAGTCGGAATATTTTCCAATCTGGCCGGCTCCGGCGGCAAAAACGGCCCGGCGCACCTGCTCCGCCTGATCCACCGGTGCAAACGTGATCAGCCGGCGCAGCATTTTGTTTTTGGGCTGCAGAATAGCCGTCTTTTGAAGGCCAAGTTTTTGCGCAATCCGCCCGTTGACCCCCAGGAGCACATTGTCTAAATTGGTGTGGGCAGCATAAATGGCAATGTCGCTTTTAATCGCTTCGATGACGACCTGCTCCACATAGTTTTTCCCGTTGATCTTTTTGAGCCCCCTAAAAACAATGGGGTGGTGCGCCACAATTAAATTACACCGACGGTCTTTGGCTTCTTTAATAACGTCAACGGTAACATCCAGGCTGCACAAAACCCCCGAACACTCCCAGGAGCCGCTACCGGTGATCAGGCCGGCATTATCATAATCCTCCTGGAGCTCCGGAGCCGCAAAAACTTCAATAGCCGAAATAATATCAACAATTTTCATAAGCGAAAGTTAGTGCATTGTAGATTTGACATAACGATCAGACCTTTCCTGAACCAATTTTTGTTTTCAAGTGGACCTTATCGGCAATATTATTAAAACCTTCAGACCAGAGCGCAGCCGAACCCTTGAAGCCATCCACCGCAGGAAGCTTTCAAGACGCATTCGCAAAAAAGCTCAAAAAGGCGTACAGGACATCCTGGTCATGACCTTGGGAGTGGTTTGCGCCGGCTTTGGCCTGCGGGAGTTTTTAATTCCCAACAACTTAATTGACGGTGGGGTAATGGGCATTTCGCTGATCACCAACCGTCAAACCTCGCTTTCTCTGTCCATCCTGATCCTTGCCTTTAACCTTCCTTTTTTGGTGCTTGGTTACAAGCAAATAAGCAAGGTGTTTAGTTTTAAAAGCATTCTGACCATCACCGCCCTGGCCATAGCTGTGGCCTTTATCCCCTATCCCACCGTTACCTACGACAAAATTCTGGTGGCTGTATTTGGCGGGTTTTTTCTGGGAACCGGTATTGGTTTGGCCATCCGGGGCGGGGCCGTTATGGACGGGACAGAGGTACTGGCCATTTTTCTCAGCCGCAAAACCAGTTTAACGGTTGGCGATTTTATTTTGATTTTCAACGTTGTTATTTTTTCGATTGCCGCTTACCTATTGACCGTTGAAGTTGCCCTGTATTCAATCCTAACCTATTTATCGGCGTCCAAAACCGTTGACTTTTTACTGGAAGGCATTGAAGAATACACCGGTGTGACCATTATTTCTTCCCGAAGCCAGCAAATCATTCATATGATCAAAAACAAACTGGGGCGGGGGCTAACGCTTTATACGGGCCGCAAGGGCTTTGGCAAAAGCGGTGAAAGCGACCAGGAGATCGATATTATTTTCACCGTCATCACCCGCTTGGAAATCAACCGCCTCACTTCGGAAGTGGAGCGCATTGACCCCAAGGCCTTTATTGTGATGCAAAGCATCCGGGATACCCGCGGCGGCATGGTGAAAAAAATTTCCCTGAAGGAAAAATAACTTCTTCTCAAAAACAAGGGCCCGGCCTGCCCAACGGCTGCAGCCTAGTATCAAACCGTTGTCCAGGAAACCATCTGGAGACGAGAAACGGCAGACCTGAAACAGCAGTAATCTCTTTCCTTCTGTTATCTGTCAACGACCATCTGTCATCTTGATAACCGTTGGGTCAAAATCCGTATCACCCGGCAGTTAAAAGCGGCTCTTGCCAAAAAGCAGATCGCTTGATTGCCTTAGCTTTGAAGCTATGAATACCCAGGAACTCTACGCAAAATACAAAGCCAGCATGCAGCGCATTGCCGACGTGAAACATGCCAATGCGGTATTGCAATGGGACCAGGAAACCAACCTCCCCCCGAAAGGAGCACGGTTTCGCGGCCAGCAAATCAGCACTTTGTCGGAGATAAGCCACCGGCTGTTCAGCGACGACGAACTGGGTGCCGTGTTGCAGGAGCTTTTGACAAGGGACGATCTTTCGTTAAAGGAAAAAAGAAATGTAGCGCGGACGTTTGAAGACTATACCAAAAACAAAAAATATACTTCGGCCTTTGTGCGGACCCTGTCCGAACAGATCAACAAAACCTTTCATGCCTGGATCGAATCCAGAAAACAAAATTCGTTTTCGGTTTACGAAAAAGAACTGGATCAGCTGATCCAACTGAAAAAACAAGAAGCAGAGCTCCTGGGTTACGAACGGCATCCTTACAATGCCTTACTGGATGAATTTGAAAAAGGATGCACCACCGAATTGCTGGATCGCACCTTTACCCACCTGCTTCCTTCTTTAAAAGAACTGCTGCAAAAAATTTCGGCAAAACCCCAGGTAGACGACTCTTTTTTGCGGCAGGATTTCCCCAAACAACAACAATGCGACTGGGGGATGCAGCTGATCAGGCACCTGAATTTTGATTTTGAAGCGGGCCGGCAAGACCTCAGCGAACACCCCTTTAGCACCAGTTTCAACAAATACGACGTACGGATTACCACCAGGATGGATGAAAAGGATTTTGCCAACATGACCTGGAGCTGTATTCACGAGGTGGGGCATGCGCTGTACGAACAAGGTCTGCCGGAAGAAGAATACGGGTTGCCGCTGGGTGAAGCCTGCTCCTACAGCATCCACGAATCCCAATCCCGTTTGTGGGAAAACAATGTGGGACGAAGCAAGGCCTTCTGGCAACATTATTATTCCCAACTTCAGAACTTTTTCCCGGCCCAGTTCCGGTCCATCGATTTGGAGCAGTTTTACAAAGGCATCAATAAAATTCAGCCTTCCCTGATCCGCACCGAGGCGGATGAACTCACCTATCATTTTCATGTTTATATCCGATACGAGCTGGAAAAAAGACTGATCGAAAACTCGCTGGCCACCCGCGACCTTCCTGCTTTTTGGAATGAACACTACAAAAGCCTGCTGAATGTGGCGGTGCCCAACGACAAACAAGGCTGCCTGCAGGATGTGCACTGGAGCCATGGAAGCTTTGGGTATTTTCCAACCTACAGCCTGGGCAGTTTTTATGCGGCCCAGTTTTTTGCAACAGCCAAACAACAGTTGCAAAACCTGGACAGGGACCTTGCCCAAGGAAAAACCTCCGGTCTGTTGCAATGGCTGCGGGAGCACATTCATAACCAAGGCCGGTTTTACACCAGCGAAGAGCTGTGCCAGGCGGTTACGGGCACCCCGCTGGATGTAACTTATTTCACCCATCAGCTATTGGAAAAATACACGGCGATTTATACCTTGTAGGCAAACCCGCCTTATGAGAAAAACTGTTGCCGTTTTTATTGCGGTCTTGCTTGCCGGTTGCAGCAAGGAGGAAATAGCCCGCAACGCCGTGATCAACGCCATGACGGGCGGTTATTGGAAAGTGGTTCGCTTTAAAAGCGGTACTGCGGATGCAACGACAGATTTTTCGGCTTATAAATTTCAGTTTAAAGAAAACTTTACGGTGGATGCCCTCAGTAACTCGGTGGTGGTAAAGACCGGAACGTGGAGCGCCGACCCCAATGCAAAAACCATCACATCTTCTTTTGCCAATGCCGGTCATCCGCTGGCATTATTAAACGGCACCTGGCACGTTACCCGAAACGATTGGAACTATGTGGAAGCCAGTCAAAACGCAAGCGGCGAACCAAAAGAGTTAAGGCTGGAAAAAAACTAAGCCGTTTACATTCAGACAATTAACCATAAAAGCCGGGAATAGTTTTTGCTTCTTGTCAGTTGTTATAACGTCCACCCATTTCCGTACGCTAATGCATTAAGGATGGGGTCGGTAAACTACCTTAAGAAAATTGTCTGAAGACTCCTAAAAGCGAGAAAATTGATACGGAAAACAACCATTCTAGCGCTTAGTGTACTTCTACCCGCAGCTTTTTGTTTTGCTCAGCCTTTGGCCAACTTTACGGTATCTGTACCGGGCGGCTGTTCTCCATTAATTGTTGATTTCCAGGATCAGTCCACAGGCGGTCCCACCAGCTGGTACTGGGACTTTGGCAACGGCGCTACCTCTACGCTTAAAAACCCCTCCACCACTTATTTTAATGAGGGGGTGTATACGGTAACGCTAACGGTGACCAATGCACAGGGCTCCAACACCATGACCCGTACCGGAGTGGTTACCGTTTATGGCAAGCCCTCTCCTGCGTTTACGGTTAGCGACAGCAGCGGCTGTTTTCCGCTCAGAGCCCAATTCTCCGATTTGTCCACTCCCAGTGCCGGCACCAGCAATACCGCCTGGTTTTGGGATTTTGGCGACGGCAATCAATCCACCGAACAAAACCCGTTTCACGTTTATACCGCGGCCGGCGACAATACGGTCACTGTAAAAGTGACCAACGATAAGGGGTGTTATAGTGTGCTGACCAAACCCGCCTATATCCGCATCAACGGGGGGGTGACGTCCAGCTTTACCAACACCCAGGCGGCAAGCTGCAAGCCGCCTTTTTCCATAAGCTTCAACGCTACTTCTGCCGGCTCGGGCACACTGAGTTATTTATGGGATTTTGGCGACGGCACCACCTCCACCGCCAAAAGCCCCTCGCATGTTTACAGCACCATCGGCAACTATACCGTCAGCCTGGTGACCACCAACAGCAGCGGGTGCGCGGACACCCTGGTGAAAACCGGGTTAATCAACACCCAGGACATTACCACTTCCTTTGCCGTTCCGGACAGGATTTGCATTAAAGAACCGGTGGTTTTTCAAAACACCTCTGTCCCCACCCCGGTCAAATCCGTTTGGAAATTTGGCGATGGCACCACTTCTTCGGACACCATGCCGGCTAAAATCTATTCGGCGTCCGGAACCTATCAGGTAAGGCTGATCAACACCTATTCGTTCTGTACCGATTCCGTAACACAACCCCTAACCATTGCGCCTACACCCGTGGCCGCGTTTTCTTCGGACAAAGTTTTTAAATGTCAGCCATCCTTGGATGTGGCTTTTCAGAACCAGTCCACCAATGCGGTAAGCTGGCAATGGGATTTTGGCGACGGCAATCAATCCACCGAACAAAACCCGGTGCATACCTATGCGGACTTTGGCTATTATCCCGTACGGCTCATTGCAACCAATGCTTCGGGGTGCTCCGATACCTTGCAGAAAGATTCTTTGATCCAAATAACAAAACCGGTTATCAAAATCACATCGCTTCCGCCCGGAGGCTGTGTGCCGTTCACCATAAAGCCCGTAGCCGAAATTACCACCAAGGATGCGGTAACCTCTTATCTATGGGATTTTGGCGACGGTGCGACCTCCACTGCCCAAAACCCCACGCATACCTATGCCAGCCAGGGAACCTATACGATTAGCCTTACTATAACCACCAGCACCGGGTGCACCGAAGTGCTTTCGCTGCCCGGAGCCATCAAAGTAGGCACCATCCCCAAAACCAATTTTTCAGCCAACCCCTTGGATGCCTGTGCTTCGGAAGGAATTCAGTTTCTCAATCTTACCGATATTTCCGATATGTGGAACTGGAACTTTGGCGACGGCAAGGGGTCCAACGGAGAAAACCCGGTGCACAATTATGTGGACACCGGCTATTTCACGGTAACGCTTACCGCCATCAACAACGGATGCGCCAAAAGTGCTACCCTTGTTGACTATGTACACATTAAGCCGCCCATTGCCGATTTTGTTATTAATGCCAACTGTGCCAATACGCTGGAATTTCATTTTGCCGATGCCTCGATAGGGGCAGAAACCTGGTTTTGGGATTTTGGCGACGGTGCGACCTCCACCGAGCAAAACCCCACGCATGCCTATGCGGATTATGGAACCTATAGGGTTAAACTTACGGTAACAAACGGTACTTGCTCCTATACCTTTGGCAAAAACGTTTATGTCTTCAACGAAAACCCCGACTTTACCATTTCGGACAGCACCGTGTGCAAGCAAAGCACCATCCAGTTTGGTGCTGTGGTAGAAGATTCGTTGCGTTTCCGAAACTATTTGTGGGATTTTGGTGACGGCAGCCGGTGGAACAGCGCCGACAGCAATTCCGGAGGAAGGGCCTATCATTATTACCCCAACCCCGGCATCTATACGGTCACCCTGACCATAAGAGACATCAACCACTGCTTTTGGGTCATTTCAAAAAAAGTGCAGATCAACGGAGCCATTGCCCGTTTTTCGGCCCAGGACACCAGCGGGTGCCAAGGGCTGACCACCACCTTTACTGATTTGTCGAAAAGCGATGGGGTCAATAACATTTCCACCCGGGTCTGGGACTTTGGAGATGGAACCACCCTGACCAGCAACGCCACTTCCGTACAACACACATATGCCAGCCCAGGCGTTTACAGCGTCAAGCTAACCGTAACCGATGCCTTTGGCTGTGTGGACAGCACCCGGCGCACGGATCTCATTCATGCCACCAATCCTATTGCCCGGTTTACCGTTGACACCCTTGCCTGCCCCGGCAGTGTGATCAATTTTAGAAACACCTCCACCGATACATCTGCCGCAAGCTTTTGGAATTTTGGAAACGGCGGCACGTCTACCGCCAAGTCGCCTTCCTACTCTTACAAAAATGTAGGCTATTACGATGTCACGCTAAAAATACAAGACCGCTATGGCTGTAGCGATTCCACCAAAAAAACCATTACGGTCAACAGGCCCGTAGCCAGTTTTACGGTGAGTGATTCGGCAAGCTTCTGCGCACCTTTTGAAGTACAGTTTACCAATACGTCCCAGTACATCCGGTCGCAGGTATGGGATTTGGGCAATGGCCGAAGCACCCTTCAAAACCCGGTGAAATATTATGTCACCCCCGCCACCTATCAAATTCAGCTAATTGTCACAAGCCCCGGCGGCTGCAGGGATACCGCTTATAAATCAATTACCCTATACGACACCGTTGGCTCCAGGATCACCTATGCCCCGCTCGACGGCTGCAAGCCCTTAACCGTGGATCTGGCTACCTTCAGCAAGGGCCCGGTAACCTATACCTGGGATTTTGGCGATGGGGTTCTTTTGAACAACACCATTGACACGCTGACCCATGTGTACGATTTCTTTGGTGATTTTGTACCCAAGGTCATTTTGACCGATCCCACGGGGTGCATCATTCCGGTGAGCGGACAGGATACCATTAAAATTATCGGCACCGATGCCCGGTTTGGCTTGGACAACAAATTTTTCTGCGACAGCGGCTTGGTGGCCTTTATCGATTCCACAACCTTTAACGATCCGATCACTTCCTATACCTGGAATTTTGGGGACGGCACCACATCCAACCAACCCAACCCCGGCTCCCATTTTTACGCCGCGCCGGGCATTTATACCATATCCTTGCAGTTGCAAACCCAAAACAACTGCCACGACACGTTCACCCTTAAAGATGTCCTCAAGGTGGTTCAAAGCCCGCTTATTTCCATTGGCGGCGACTCGGTGGTTTGCCTAAACGACCCGGCGCAACACCTGGGCGTCTTTGGGCGACCGGACACCTCAGTGGTGCAATGGCAGTGGCAGTTTCCCAACGGCAACAACTCCACGCTGCAAAACCCCGTGGTGCAGCAGTACGGCACCGCCGGAAACTTTGTGGTCACCGCCACGGCCACCAACAGCAGCGGGTGCAAAGACGTAGCCACCAAAAACATCCTGGTCAATCCCTTGCCCGTCATTACGGCACCGTCCCCCGTAATCAAACAGGTAGGCGTTCCGCTAACCATTCCCGCTACGTATTCCACAAATGTGACCCATTACAATTGGGTACCCGCCGCTACCTTAAACTGCACCGATTGTCCGCAACCCGAAACCAATACCAAGTTCAGTACCCAATACCAGGTCTCTGTAGTAGACAGCAACGGCTGCAGAAACAGTGCTCAGATACAGGTAATTGTTGTTTGCCCCAATGCCAATGTATTTGTCCCCAACACGTTTTCTCCCAACGGCGATGGCAGCAACGATGTTTTTTATGTGCGTGGACGAGGATTGGAACGGGTAAAAACCCTAAGAATCTTCAACCGCTGGGGCGAAGTGGTCTTTGAGCGAAGCAACTTTCCGGTGAACGATCCCCTGTATGGCTGGAACGGAACGTTCAAGGGCAACAAACCCCATCCCGATGTATACGTTTACCAGTTAGAGGTTTTTTGTGAGAACAGCGACATTATCCGTTTTGAAGGAAATGTGGCACTAATACAATAGGGTATGAAACAGCTTACAACAACATACATAAAGCTTGTTCTTCTTGCTTTGGGTTTGCAACAAACCGCCAGCAGCTTTTCGCAGGACATTCATTTTTCCCAGTTTTTTGAAGCCCCCCTGTTGCGCAACCCTTCGCTGGCGGGTATTTTTACCGGCGACATCCGGGTGCAAAGTGTGTACCGGGACCAATGGAACAGTGTGACCACGGCTTACAAAACTTACTCGCTCAACGGGGAGTATAAAATGCCGGTAGGCAAGGGCAATGATTTTTTAACCCTGGGCCTGCAGGTGCTTCACGACAGGGCCGGAACGGTTTCCTGGGTATCCACGCATGTGCTGCCGGCGTTAAACTACCATAAGTCTCTAAGCAATGACCAAAACCGGTATTTATCGCTGGGCTTTATGGGCGGCTTTGTGCAACGAAGCTTTGACCGTTCCAAAATGACCACCAACAGCCAGTACGACGGCATGGGCGATGGGGAAGTGTTTGTCAAGCCCCTGTTCACTTATTTTGATGCGGCGGTGGGCATGAGCTACAACTCGCAAATTGGCGAAAACGCCAACAACAATTTTTATTTGGGGGCGGCCTACCACCACATTACCAAGCCCAAAAACAGCTTTTACCGAAACGGCACGGCCGAACTGGATCCCAAATGGGTAGCTTCGGCAGACATCCGCTTTGGCGTGACACCGGCCAGCTACCTGACCATTCAGGGCGACTACAGCAGGCAGGGCAAATTTCAGGAAACAATCGCCGGCGCCTTGTATGGAATTAAAATTGGCGATGATTGGGACAAGCCCCGGTATACCCTTCACGGCGGCGCTTTTCTCCGCTGGGAAGACGCTTTAATCCCGGTGATCAAACTGGACTACAGTCCGTTTTCGGTTGCCTTTAGCTACGATGTCAATCTTTCCAAATTAAAAACCTCGAGCTATGGCCGGGGCGGTTTCGAAATCAGTGTTTCGTACATAGGCTTTATCAACCGCCAGATTGAAACGCTGAATTGCCCCAGGTTTTAAACGCAGGACAGCCGGCGGCGTTGCCGCCGACTGTCCTCCAACCTCAATCCACAGGCGTTTAATAGGGCTTGGCCTGACGGGAGTTTTGCGCCGCCTCTTTCACGGCCTCCTCCGATTTTGCAGTACCAATCGGTCCCTTACTGATATTATCCGGTGCTGTGCGCAGCCCGTCCGCCACTCTTTGGCCGTATTCAGGGTCGCACTGCGTGAACAGCTCGATCATTTTGTCCTGTATGTGTTTGGCCGCAGGCTTTAACGTATTCACCAAATTCTGGATCAGCTCATTTCTTTCCCAGTCTTCGAATGCCCGGTACCGTTCGCCGGCTTGTTTGAAATTATTTTCCCGGTCGATTTTTTGGCGTACCAGCCGGCCCTTGTATTCCGGTTCGTAATCCCGGCCGGCCTTGGGTGCTTCCTGCAGGCCGCCCAGAGTGGAAGGTTCGTAATTCACATGAGGGTTTAAACCCGGAACAATGTCCTGCCGGTAGGTCATCTGACCGTCCCGCTGATTGGTGCCCACGTGTTTTTGGGCCGAATTGATCGGCAATTGCAAATAGTTCGTCCCTACGCGGTAGCGCTGGGTGTCGGAATAAGAAAAAGTTCTGCCCTGCAGCATTTTGTCATCAGAAAAGTCCAAACCATCCACCAGCACCCCGGTACCGAACGCCGCCTGTTCTACTTCGGCAAAATAGTTTTCGGGATTCTTGTTTAACACCATTTTGCCTACAGGCAAAAAAGGAAATTGATCGGTGGGCCAGATCTTGGTATCGTCCAGCGGGTCAAAATCCAGTTCGGGGTGTTCGTCGTCGCTCATGATCTGAACACACAGTTCCCATTGGGGGTAATCGCCTCTTTCAATCGCTTCATAAAGGTCCTGGCTGGCATGGTTGAAATTTTTTGCCTGGATTTGTTCCGCCTCGGCCTGGGTGAGGTTTCGAATGCCCTGCAGGGGTTCCCAGTGGTATTTCACCAGTACGGCCTCTCCCTCTTTGTTGACCCATTTATAGGTATTCACTCCTGAGCCCTGCATTTGGCGGTAATTGGCCGGAATGCCCCAGGGCGAAAACAAAAACGTGATCATGTGCAACGCCTCGGGGCTTTGGCTGACGAAATCAAACTGACGTTCGCCGTCCTGCCGGTTGGTGACCGGGTCAGGCTTGAAAGAATGTATGAAGTCGGGAAATTTTATGGCATCGCGAATAAAAAACACCTTCAGGTTGTTCCCCACCAGATCCCAGTTCCCGTCCTCGGTATAAAACTTTACCGCAAAGCCCCTGGGGTCCCTCAGGGTTTCCGGTGAATGGCCGCCATGGATCACCGTGGAGAAGCGAACAAAAACCGGCGTTTGCTTTCCTTTCTCCTGAAACAGTTTGGCCCGGGTGTATTTGGAAATGGGCTCATTGCCAACGGTGCCATACGCCTCAAAATAACCATGCGCTCCGGCGCCCCGGGCATGCACCACCCGCTCGGGCACCCGTTCGCGGTCGAAGTGCGACATTTTTTCAATGAAATGATAGTTTTCTAAAGTAGCCGGCCCCCTGTTTCCTACTGTGCGCAGGTTTTGATTATCGGTAACCGGATGGCCTTGCCTTGTGGTGAGGATATCAGATTTCTTTTTTCCGTTATCCTTCTGTCCGTCGCCTTGTTGCTTGATTGGTTTCTGGCTCATAAAAAAAATTTTGAGTGATGAATGATTAAGGGCCGGAGCGAGTTGAAAGTGAGGCGGTGGCCCGCATCATTATTTGAAGTATCCTGGCTGCCCCGCTACGTTCAACAGAATACCTTAAAGGTCCAATGTATTTTGCATCAACAAAAACAAATCTTTCTATACTTTCATAAATAATTTCTATTCATGAACCTGCAACAATTAGAATACGTGGTGGCGGTGGACAAGCACAGGCATTTTGCAAAAGCTGCCGACAGCTGCTTTGTAACGCAAGCCACGCTGAGCATGATGATCAAAAAACTGGAACAGGAGCTGGACCTGGTGATTTTTGACCGGAGCAAGCAGCCTGTGGTGCCAACCGAAGCAGGCAAATTGGTTATTGAACAGGCCCGAACCATTCTGAGAGAAACGGAACTCATCAAGCATCTTTCCGCCAGCCTCAAAACCGGACTGCAGGGCGAACTGAGGATCGGCATTATCCCTACCCTGGCCCCTTATCTGTTGCCCCTGTTGCTGCCCCGCTTTCTAAAAAAATACCCATCCATCCGGCTCAAAATACAGGAACAAACGACTGACCAGCTTTTACAATTGCTTTCGGCCGATAAAATCGATGTCGCCCTGATGGCCACCCCTTTAACCGATAAAAATTTCAAAGAAACGCCCCTGTTTTACGAAGAGTTTAAAGTATTTGTCTCGGCCACCGACAAAAATTTTAAAAAGAAATACCTTTTGCCCGAGGACATCGACATCAGCAAGCTATGGCTTTTGGAAGAAGGACATTGCCTGCGTGCCCAAACGCTGAATCTTTGTGAGCTGCAAAAACAACAAGCCCGGGTGCACAAC
>JAEVYV010000027.1 GCA_023392575.1 Bacteroidota bacterium
CCTCGATGGGACCGGCAAAATGAGTAAAAGCTAAAACCAATCCGCCACCCTGTATCTGGCCGATGACTATGAATTGATCCGCAAAAAAGTGATGAAGGCCAAAACCGACAGCGGCCCTACCGAGCCCCATTCTGAAATGCCGGATTACATTCAAAACCTTTTTACCTTAATGGATTTGGTCAGCGAGGAAAGCACCAGGCAAAAGTTTCGCGAGGATTTCAACAAAGCCAGCATACGCTATGGCGACATGAAAAAGCAATTGGCCGAAGACATGGTGAAATTTATTGCACCCATTCGGGAAAGAGCCAATGAGATCAGAAAAGACGAAGAATACCTGCGCAAGGTGTTGCAGCAAGGCGCCGAAAAAGCAAGGGCGAACACCAGCAAAACCATTGAGGCGGCACGAAAGCTGGCGGGATTCAAATACTTCTGATAAAAATTCTAAATTTCAGTTTCTAAGCTCTAATTTGTGCGCCTTGGCTGATAGGGCTTAGAACTTCTACTTTTTTTCCCAGATATGGCAAAAGCAAAAAAACCAAAGCATATAGCGGTGGCCGGAAATATTGGGGCCGGCAAAACCACGTTGACGGAACTGTTGAGCAAGCACTATAAATGGATTCCTCATTTTGAAGACGTGGACCACAACCCCTACCTGAACGACTTTTACGAGGATATGCCCCGCTGGAGCTTTCAGCTGCAGATCTATTTTTTGAACAGCCGGATCAACCAGCTGTTGGAAATCCACCGCGGGACAGAAACCGTTATTCAGGACAGGACCATTTACGAGGATGCCAACATCTTTGCTCCCAACCTGCACGAAATGGGGCTGATGACCAAAAGGGATTTTGAAAACTATTACAGCTTTTTTCAGACCCTGAAAACCATGGTGCAGCCTCCCGATCTGTTGATTTACCTGCAGGCATCGGTGCCTACGCTGGTGGGCCAAATTCAAAAGAGAGGTCGGGAGTACGAAGAGAACATCCGGCTGGATTACCTCAAGCGCCTAAACGAATACTATAACAAGTGGATCGAGAGTTATAAGGAAGGACCCTTGCTGATCATCAACGTGGATGAAAACAAGTTTGCCGAGAAGGAGGAAGACCTGGGGCAGATCATGAGCAAGGTGGATGCGCAGTTGTACGGCTTGTTTTAAAGACGGCCTGGCCGGTCATTGCAAAAGCGTTTTCTTGGGAACCCTGTCCATAAAAAAAGCACCCTGTACAAGAGTGCTTTTTTTATAAAGAAAGGTGAATATTAGACCATTTCCAGATAAGCCGTGCGGTCTTCTTAAACCCTAAACTCTAAACCTCTAAACGCCTCAACTCTTTCAATCCTCTCAACTCCTTAATTCAACTGAATCCGGTATTAGGGATAGCTTGCAAAAGGCATGGTTTCGGTTAACATTTGGTCAATTTTCTCCAGCCACTCCTGCTGCAGTTTGCGGTTGCGGCTGTGGTCCGACTCTTTGTCGTAAGCGGCCTGCATGTCCTCTTTTTCCTGAACAATGGCCTTGTAAAGATCATTTATGTCTTTGCGGTAGGTTTTTTTGTTGAACGCATACTCCTGCAAGGCCTTGTATAATTTGCGGGCAGCAATTTCGGTAATATCAAAATGCCCCTGTTCGTGGGCCAGGATATAATCGGTTTTCAGCAGACCCCAGGATTTGTGCTTGGAAAAATTGCAGGTAATGGAATAGGTCAGTTGGCCTTGCTCCACCTGGTAGGCAATGCCCAGCGAGGTGCTGGTGGAAGCCACGGCATCGGAATTTTTTTGCGGCGCACACAAAAAATCATCCCAGGACAACCGCCTGCTGTGGGTCCAGGGAATCACTCCTTCATCTTCATTTTTGGTGCGGGCTATTGTGTTTGCTTCTGTGCCGGTGGTTTTTCCGGTTCCCGGTAAAGCAGGTGAGCCCGAAAAGTTCAGGGCCAGGATCATAAGGTAGAATAGGTGGATGTAGCTCATAGTGTTTTTCCTAACGGTTATCAGATTGAAAAAAGTATGTATGGCTTAAGCCTTATTGGTTAAAATAAAAATAAAACAACAAAGCGGGAATCGTCGTTAAATCCGGTTGGGTGCCCTATAAGTTTTCGGTGTATCCGGCTTTTTAGCGGTTAAAACAAAAAAAGACAAAACCGGTTAACAACC
Source organism: Bacteroidota bacterium (assembly GCA_023392575.1). Lineage (GTDB taxonomy): Bacteria > Bacteroidota > Bacteroidia > Chitinophagales > Chitinophagaceae > Flavisolibacter. The sequence goes on from JAEVYV010000027.1 coordinate 2,149, forward strand.
CTTGGTGGGCTTGTGGCTTTCGTAAACCGGCAAAAGAGGTTTTTGTCATTGACCAACGTCAATCGGCAAGCGCCTTGTTTAACTTGGTTGAAGATTTTAAGCAGCGATATCGTTGCATGTTCCATTCTTATTTCCAGGCAAGCAAAAACCCTCTTTTCAGAGGGTTTTGATTCGAATAAGCAGCGAGGCCGGTTTTAGATTTTCGGAGCGGCAGCCAGCGTTTCGGCCGAAGCCCCCGAAGCATATTTTTCAAAATTTTTGATGAACAGGCCGGCGAGGTAGCGGGCTTTTTCATCATAAGCTTCCTTGTCCGCCCAGGTATTTCGTGGGATTAAAACCTCACTGGGCACACCCGGAACTTCTGTGGGAATGGCAAAGCCAAAAACAGGGTCTGTTGTGGTAGGTACATCGTTCAACCGGCCCTGCAGGGCGGCGCTCACCATGGCCCTTGTAAAAGATAGCTTCATGCGGTGCCCCTGGCCATAGGGCCCTCCGGTCCAGCCGGTATTCACCAGCCAGACATTTACCTGGTGCGCTTCCATTTTTTTGCCCAGCATTTCGGCATAAAAGCCCGGATGAAGGGGCAGGAAGGGGGCGCCAAAGCAGGCGCTGAACGTGGGCTTGGGTTCGGTTACCCCGGCTTCGGTGCCGGCCACCTTGGCCGTATACCCCGATACAAACTGGTACATGGCCTGCCGCTTGGTCAGCTTGGAAATGGGGGGCAGAACGCCATAGGCATCGCAGGTAAGAAAGAAAATGTTTTGGGGTATATTTCCTATGGAAGGCTCCAGGGCATTGCTGATAAAATGAAGCGGATACGATACCCGGGTGTTTTCGGTAATGGTGGCATTGTCAAAATCAATGCTGTTGGTTCCTGTGAAAAAAACCACATTTTCCGCCAGAGCGCCGCTACGAATGGCCTGGAAGATTTCGGGCTCTCTTTCTTTGGACAGGTTGATCAGTTTTGCGTAGCAGCCTCCTTCAAAATTAAAAATTCCATCGTCGGTCCATCCGTGTTCGTCATCACCAATCAGTTTGCGGCTTGGATCGGCGCTGAGCGTGGTCTTTCCCGTTCCGCTCAGACCAAAGAAAACGGCCGTGTCGCCGTCGTCGCCCATGTTGGCAGAACAATGCATGCTCAGTACATTTTTTTCCTGGGGCAAAATGTAGTTCAGGATGGTGAAGATTCCTTTTTTGGTTTCGCCGGTATAGCCTGTGCCGGCAATTAAAATGGTTTTGTGTTTGAACGAAATCACGGCGCAATGGCTTTGCCGGATGCCACATTCCTGCGGATCCAGCTTCAAATCGGGAGCCGAGATCACATGCCACTCCGGTTTAAAATCTTCCAGTTCTTCTTCCTCTGGCCGCAAAAACATGTTGTAGGCAAACAGGTTGGTCCAGGGCTTTTCGGTAATGACGCGGATGTTGAGGCGGTAACGGGGATCGGCGCAGGCATAACAATCCCGAACCCAAACCTCCGGTTGTCCTTCCAGGTACTCCATGATTTTTTTGTGAATGGTGGAAAAACATTTCTCTTCAATGGGAATGTTGAAATTGTTCCAGTGAACCGTGTGTTCGGTGATTTCATCCTTCACAATAAATTTATCGTTGGGGGAGCGGCCGGTGAACTCGCCTGTGCTGATGGCCAGGGCGCCTGTATCTGTTAATGTGCCCTGCCCCAATCTCAAACTGTCCTGCACCAGTTCATTAGGTGCCGATTGGTAATGAATGCTCTCGGTTTTTTGCAAACCAAGCTTCGCTAACTCCTGTCGGGAGATAGAAATGATAGGTACTGACATAGCAAGCAATCGTTTTATGAGGAATAAAGGTAAGGTATAATAAATTCGGGCCAATTGTAAGTGTTTTGGTGACACATCGGTAATTAGTTGGTTTTGAAACAATAATTGCCGGAAGTTTTCACTAATTCGGTTATTTTGCCTTGTCGTTAAATAAACTGATATGAAAAATCTTCCCTTGAATCCGGAGTTGTTCGTTACAAACAGAAAGCGTTTTGTTGACAAAATGCAACGCAATTCCATTGCCATTTTTGTCAGCAACGATGAGGTGCCCAGCAATGGCGATGCCTTGCATCCCTTCAAACAGAACAGTGATTTGTATTGGCTCAGCGGCATTACTCAGGAAGATTCCATGGTGGTTTTGTTTCCCGATAACCCCGATCCCAAATTCCGTGAAGTGCTGGTGCTGGTGCGGCCAAACGAGCTAAAAGAAAAATGGGACGGGAAGCGCCTGCGCAAAGAAGAAGCTACCGCTATGAGCGGCATCCAAACCATTGTCTGGCTCGACTCCATTGATGCCTTGTTGCAGACCTGGGTGCACCTGGCCGATATCATTTACTTGGATACCAATGAAAACGACCGCAAGGCCAGCCTGGTCAGAAGCAGGGA
>JAEVYV010000088.1 GCA_023392575.1 Bacteroidota bacterium
GTTTGTGGCCGCCATCCGATACAATACACAGCCCATTGTCAACGAAATTGACGGTTTCAGGGCTATGGAAGTAGCACACCAGATCCTGCAAAAAATCAATCACAACCTTATTTCCTCATAACCGTGCTGGTCAAAAAGCCCATCCACCCCACCTGGTATGCCCTAACCGATCATGCAACCGCGGTCCTTGGCTGGTGCGGCTTTTCTTTTGTGCGCCGGCAACTGCTTGCAGAACCGTTTACTGTGGGCTCTGCTTTTTGGCTGGGGGTGGTTTTTATCCCCGCGGCATGGCTCATTCTTTATGCACTGGTTGGAAGTTATCATTCCCTTTATAAAAAATCCCGGCTTACGGAAGCCGCCAAAACCTTTGTTTGCAGCTTCATTGGATGCATCGTTTTGTTTTTTCTGATTCTGCTCAACGACCAAACCCAAAATTATAATTATTACACCCGGGCTTTGGGCGCTTTGCTCGGCATTCATTTTTTTACCACCTATGCCGGCCGGTTGCTTGTTTTAACCCTCGTCAAAAAACAATTGCGAGCCAAAACCGTTCATTTCAAAGCCCTCATTGCCGGCAACCACCAAAATGCGCTGGCTGTTTATAAAAAAGCGGAAACCAAGCTGGCAAAAGAAGGTTATTGGGTGACCGGCTACGTGGCCGTACACGATCAACCGCAGCACAGCCCAAACCATTTGCCGAAACTGGGCGAGCTCCACGAACTCGAAAACATCATTGACCGGTATCAGATAGAACTGGTGGTGATCGCCATTGATAAAACCGAACAGCCTTTAATTGAAAGCATCATCAACCGCCTGTCGGAGAAGGATGTGGCCATCAAAATCCAGGCAAACACACTGGATATACTGGCCGGCTCGGTACGCACCAACAACGTGCTGGGCGCCGTCCTGATCGATCTGCACACCGGTCTGATGCCCCAATGGCAGCTGCACATCAAACGGGTTGTGGATGTCGTATTTTCCTTCATCTGCCTGGTGCTTCTGGCGCCGCTTTTCCTTTACATTGTTCTTAGGGTGCGGTTGTCCTCCAAAGGCCCCATCTTTTTTGTTCAGGAAAGAATCGGATACAAAAGCAAACCTTTCCAGATGTACAAGTTCCGGTCCATGTACACGAATGCGGAAAAAAACGGGCCGGCCCTTTCTTCCGATCACGATCCCCGCATCACACCCTGGGGAAAGACAATGCGCAAATGGCGGCTGGACGAACTGCCGCAATTGTGGAACATTTTGAAAAACGAAATGTCGCTGGTGGGCCCCCGGCCCGAACGCCGGTTTTATATTGACCAGATTGTGGCCCGTTTTCCCTACTACAAATACCTGCTGAAAGTAAAGCCGGGACTGACTTCGTGGGGCATGGTTCAATACGGCTATGCCGAAAATGTGGACGCCATGATCGAGCGCAGCCAGTTTGATCTGGTGTATATTGAAAACATTTCGCTGCTGCTTGATTTTAAAATCCTGCTTCATACCTTACGCATCATTTTCCTGGGCAAGGGCAAGTAATCCGCCTGCAGAACGTCCGAAAAAACGGCTGCGGTTTTCTTTCAAAGAAGATGAGACAACCTGGCGCCGCTTTGGTTTTGCAGGGCAGGAAACCATTAATTTCACATTTGCCGTTCCGGGTCATACTTTTGAAAAAACTTGTTTCCTTGCAAAAACTATTTCTCTTGTTTGTAGCGTGCAGCTGGCGGCTTGTGGCTTTCTCCCAACACTTTGACAATGCTCAGTGGCAACAACAGGTAAATTATATTATAGAGGTAACGCTGAACGAGAAAGAAAAAACCCTCGACGGCTTTGAAAAATTAATTTATACCAACAACTCGCCTGATACGCTTGACTATATCTGGTTTCATTTGTGGCCCAACGCCTACAAAAACGACAGGACCGCCTTTAGCGATCAATTGCTGGAAAACGGCAACACCCGTTTTTATTTTTCTCAAAAAGAACAAAGAGGCTACATCAATCGGCTGGATTTTCAGGTGAACGGCGAAAGGGCAAGAACCGAAGACCATCCCCAGCACATTGACATCGTTAAGCTGATTCTTCCCCAGCCATTGGCGCCGAAGCAACCAATAACCATCACCACGCCTTTTCATGTAAAGCTGCCGTTCAATTTTTCCCGCGGCGGTTACGATGGCGAGTCCTTTCAGGTAACGCAGTGGTATCCCAAACCCGCCGTGTACGATAAAAACGGCTGGCACCCCATGCCCTATTTGGACCAGGGCGAATTTTACAGTGAATTTGGCAGCTTTGATGTGCGCATCACCCTGCCGGAGAATTACGTAGTGGCGGCAACCGGTGAACTACAAAACAAGGTTGAAATCGCCTGGTTGAAAACAAGGGTTGCTGCGCCAACGCCCAAAGAAACCACCCAACGCTCCACAACAAACGCCCCGCAAAAAAACGGGCTGTCTGCTAGTAAGACTGCCCCAGCCTCATCCCAAAAAACAAAAACACTGAACTACAAACAAAGTCGTGTTCACGATTTTGCCTGGTTTGCCAGCAAGCAGTTCCTTGTTGACCACGACACCTGTCAATTAGCATCCGGAAAAACCATTGAGGTCTTTACCTACTATACGCCGCAAGAACAACCAACCTGGAAAAACAGCATTCGGTACGCCAAGGATGCCCTTCGTTTTTATTCGGCCGAAGTGGGCGCATACCCATACAACACCGTCAGCGTGGTGCAGGGTCCCCAAAGTTTTGGCGGCGGCATGGAATACCCCACCATCACCATCATTTCTCCTGCAAACGACGATCAGGAACTGGACGTGACCATTGCCCATGAAATTGGCCACAACTGGTTTTACGGCATCCTGGCGTCCAACGAAAGAGAACATCCGTGGCTGGACGAAGGCATCAACAGCTTTTACGAAAAAAAATACACCGCACAGAAATACGGCAGGCAGCCGCAGGAAGAAGAACTGTTTTTTCAAACCAAAGCTTTGCGAAAGACCGATCAGCCGATTGAAACCACCTCGGAAGCATTCAGTGAAATGAACTATGGTTTGGTAGCTTATCACAAAACGGCGGAGTGGATGGCCTACCTCGAAAGCAAAATAGGCAAAGACGCTTTCCGGCAAATGATGCAGCAGTATTATGAGGAATGGAAATTCCGGCATCCGCAGCCGGAAGACTTTAAGGCAATTGTTGCCAGCCGCCTACCAAACGATACCACGGAAATCTTCGGGCTGTTGAAATCAACAGGCATATTGCCCAATCACCGGTTAAGCGGTTTCAAAATCGTTTCTCCATTTATCAAACATTCATTCCAGAACTATCTTCAGGAGCCGGCTAAAAATGCGCTTTTGATTTCTCCATCAATCGGTGTCAATGCCTATGATAAATTGATGATCGGCGGTTTATTTACTAATTATAAATTACCGCCGGCGAAATTTCAGTTCCTGGCCATTCCCCTGTTTGCAACCGGCTCCAAACAATTCGTTGGTTTAGGAAAGTTGAATTACACCATAACGTCCAATGGCTTGATGCGCAAGGCCGATTTTTTTGTCAACGCTTCGCGGTTTTCGATGCATGAATTTACCGACACGGCAGGCCAAAAAATAAAAATGCAGTTTCAAAAAGTGGTGCCCGGATTTAAATTGACCCTCAAGGAACCCAACCCCAGAAGCACCGTTACCCGATACCTGCAATGGAAAACTTTTTTGATCAACGAAGAATCCATCCGCCTTACCCCCGATACCGTTGTTATGGGGACAGATACCAGTTTAGTGATCCGTTATTCCACTCCGAAAAAAAACCGGTACCTGAACCAACTGCAGCTGGTTTATGAAAACCACCGGGCCCTGTACCCCTTTGATCTAACCCTGCAGATTGAACAGGCACAGGATTTTGTCCGGCCTGCGCTGACGGCCAATTATTTTTTCAATTATGCCCGGGAAGGCGGCTTGCAGGTTCGTTTTTTTGCCGGCAAGTTTCTTTACCTGGGAAACAAAACGGTTGCCAAACAATTTGCCACCGATCGGTACCATTTGAACATGACGGGCCCCAGGGGATATGAAGATTATACCTACAGCGATTATTTCATTGGCCGCAATTATTTCGAAGGCGTGGAAAGCCAGCAAATCATGATCCGCGACGGCGGTTTTAAAGTACGCACCGACTTGTTGGCTGATAAGATCGGCAAAACGGATGACTGGCTGATGGCCCTGAATTTTACTTCCACCGTTCCGCAAAGCATCAATCCGCTGGGTGTATTGCCCATAAAAATACCGTTGCGCTTGTTTGTAGACATTGGCACCTATGCCGAAGCCTGGAAAAAGGATTCTGGCGAAGACCGCTTTTTGTTTGACGCCGGTTTTCACCTTCCCCTCCTGAGCGAAACGCTGAACATTTACATCCCTGTTTTTTACAACAAGGTGTACGGCGATTATTTCAAATCCACCATTGCAAAAAGCAGGTTTTTAAAAACCGTTTCGTTTAGCATTAACCTGTACAACAAACAGCTTAAAAAACTGAACAGGGAAATTGAATTCTGATGTCCGGTAACCATATACAATACCTTACCAACAGGGAAGTCGACAAGCGTTTGTGGGACCAGCGCATTGACGCGGCTCCCAATGGGTTGGTTTATGCATATTCTTATTATCTGGATGCCCTGACCGACAACTGGGATGCGTTGGTGCTGAACGATTACGAAGCCGTGATGCCGCTGCCCTGGCGAAAGAAGTACGGTTTTTCTTATTTGTACCAGCCGGCTTTTGTGGCGCAACTGGGACTTTTTGGCAACGACATTAGTGCTCCATTGCTTTCAGCGTTTTTTCAATCCATTCCCAAAAAGTTTAAATATTGGGATTTTACATTGAACCACAACAACCTGTTTGCGCTCAAAAACTACCCCTTGTTTCAGCGAAGCAATTTCGTTTTGTCTTTAAAAGAATCGTACGAAACGATCTATGGCAGGTACCGGGACAACATCAAACGCAACATCAAAAAGGCCGTAAACTATGGTTGCTTTATAGAAAAAGACATCGACATCAATTCCATCGTTGATCTTGCCAAACAACAACGGCAACAAAGCCAAACGGCGGAACAGGATTTTCAAAACTTTGCCCTTCTGTACCGCCAGCTAAAAGCTGCGTTTAAGGCAATGAGTTATGGCGTGTACTCGCCACAGAACCAGCTCCTGGCCTCCTGCGTTTTCTTTTTTTCGCACAACCGGGCCTACTACATTTTGGTGGGCAACCATCCCAATGGCAGGACCTTGGGGGCTTCTCATGCCCTGGTCGATGCTTTCATTAAAGAGTACGCCGGTCAAAACCTGTTACTTGATTTTGAAGGAAGCGATTTGCGCAACCTGGCATTTTTTTACAGCAGCTTTGGGGCTGTGGAAGAAAAATATGCCGCCATACGATTGAACCGGTTGCCGTGGTGGGCGAAGTGGTTGAAGGAGTGAGTACGACGCACCCAAAGCCTCATTGCAGCACAACCGCTGAATGCATAAACCTTTTCCTCAACCTCAACCTTCAACCCTCTCCCAAATTCCACCACTCATCATATTCATCTCCTGTCTATCTTTGCGCAAAATTTTGATACATGAACTTGCATGAGTACCAGGCGAAAGAACTTTTGAAAAAATACGGCGTTCCGGTGCAGGAAGGTATTGCCGTGAGCACTCCTCATGATGCCGAAGAAGCTTATCGTCAGATCAAAACCCAATATGGTAGCAACTTTGCAGTAGTAAAAGCCCAAATACATGCCGGCGGCCGCGGCAAAGGAAAGATCCGCGAAACAGGCATCAATGGCGTAAAGGTGGTGAAATCGTTGGACGAAGTGAGCGATGTGGCCCAAAAGATCATTGGCGGCACCCTGGTGACCATTCAAACCGGAGAAGCCGGAAAAGTGGTGAACAAGGTACTGGTTGCACAGGATATGTATTACGACGGACCCAGCGAACGGAAGGAATTCTACCTGTCCATTTTACTGGATCGCTCAAAAGGCCAGAACGTAATTATGTACAGCACCGAAGGCGGCATGGACATTGAAGAAGTGGCGCATAATACCCCCGAGAAAATTTTCAAAGAATGGGTTTTCCCCGGCGGCGGGCTGCAGGGTTATCAGGCAAGAAAGATCGCTTTCAACCTGGGATTAAAAGGCGATGCCTTTAAGAACATGGTGAAATTTGTAACTAACTTATACAACGCTTATGTGGGCCTGGATTGTGCCATGCTGGAGATCAACCCGCTTTTTAAAGCGGCCGATGACAAGATTGTAGCCGTGGATTGCAAAATGAACCTGGATGACAATGCATTGATGCGTCACCCCGATCTGGCAGCCATGCGTGACATAGCCGAAGAAGACCCCACCGAAGTAGAAGCCGGAAAATACAACCTGAACTTTGTGAAACTGGACGGCAACGTGGGTTGTATGGTGAACGGAGCCGGACTGGCCATGGCCACGATGGACATGATCAAATTAAGCGGCGGCGAACCAGCCAACTTTTTGGACGTGGGCGGTACGGCCAATGCGCAAACCGTAGAAGCCGGATTCCGCATCATTTTGAAAGACCCCAAGGTAAAAGCTATTCTCATCAATATTTTTGGCGGCATTGTTCGCTGCGACCGGGTGGCCCAGGGAGTGATTGATGCTTATAAAAACATGGGCAACATCGACATTCCCATCATTGTGCGTCTGCAGGGCACCAATGCCGAAGAAGCAAAAAAACTGATTGATGAAAGCGGACTGAAAGTTCAATCGGCAATTCTTTTAAGCGAGGCCGCCGACCTGGTAAACAAGGCAGTTGCCGCAGCATAAGGGAAACGATAAAGGTTTCACAGGGAGCTACAAGAGTCATCTTTTGTAGCTCTTTTTTTAAGCGGATCTATACCTGGCAGATAAAGTGCTCAAACAATAATCCCCTCCTGTTACCGGGAGGGGACCAATTCGATCAGGCGGAGTAAGGAGACTTGTTTTCCAAAGGGTCAGACGCCTGCGGGTTTTCAACAGACTGGATTATTCTTTGGCTTTTCTTAGGTTTGGATCCGTCTGGCTCACAGGATAATTGGATGGTTTTTCATAATGAGTATATGATAAATATCTGCAGACAGATCGGCTTAAACAAGAAACCTGTCGCCACATTCCGGCGCTTACCAAATAATTTTACACCATACTACGCATTATCACTTAGGACAACAACCATACACTTGAACAATGAGCTCTGAAACAAAACATGCCGCCATGGCCCTTGAAGATTTCGTTGTGCGACCAATTGAAGAAAAAGACAATCAGGCCATGGCCCGGATCATCCGCACCACATTGGAGGAGTTTGGCGCCAATCACCCCGGCACGGTTTATTACGACGACACCACCGATGCTTTATTCCAGCTGTTTGCACAAACACCCGGCTCTGTATACTATGTTGCGGAATACAAAGGCGAACTGGTAGGCGGCGGCGGCATTTTTCCTTCACCGGGCTTGCCCAGCGATACCTGCGAGCTGGTAAAAATGTATTTGCACAAAAAAGCAAGAGGCCTGGGGTTGGGAAAACAGCTCATTCAAAAAGCACTGGACTTTGCAAGGCATGCGGGTTATCAAAATGTGTACCTGGAAACCATGCCTGAATTAAAGCAGGCATTAAAAACCTACGAGAAATTTGGCTTTGAATATATTGATCACCCCATGGGAAACACAGGGCATTTTGGTTGTGATCTGTGGATGTTGCGCCCCCTGTCTTCCTAAAGGGGAACCGCCTCGTACACGGGGCTAAATAAATAGATTCTCCTTGTTTTTACTTCTTCGCAACGGAAACGCTTCCGCACTTTTTCTCCTTTCCTGAAAACTTTTCCATCGTGCGTTTGGAACAACGAACCTTCCGGAATTTCTTCCACAAATACCAAATGGCTTTGGCGCTCATCGTAGCGACGCAAGGTTTTTAAAAGTAGTTCATCCGCACAGCTTGAGGCTGCCGGGTTGTGCAGCGATTGCAGCAATGCGTTTTTGATGTCGGCCGGAAACACATTGTGCTCAATAAACTGCGCCAGCAACTGCCCGAAAACGGCTTTCCACTCCCTGCCGTGCGACGCCACGCGGTTGCCGAATTTTTCAAACGTCAGCAGGTGCGCCAGTTCGTGCAGC
>JAEVYV010000102.1 GCA_023392575.1 Bacteroidota bacterium
GATCCTATACCGAAAACCTCAACTACGCTTTGCAAACCTCCGAGCCGGGATCAACCATCAAGCTGGCCACGCTTCTGGCGGTGTTGGATCACGGGACAACCAAAATCAACGACTGGGTGGAAATTGGATCAACCGGCAATGCTTATGTGGGGGTGCGTAATGTGAACGATGCCGAAAGGGCGCCCAAACCGGTAATGACCGTAAAAGAATCGTTTGCCCATAGTTCCAACGTGGGCATGGCTCGCATTGCCTACAAGGCTTTTGCCACCGAGCCGGATAAGTACAGAAGCTATTTGGAAAAATACCACCTCGATAAAAAAACCGGCATTGATCTGATTGGAGAAGGAGCGCCCCGGCTTCCGAAAGTGAAGCGCAACAAAGAGGGCCTGCACGCCATGGTGACCGCCAGTTTTGGTTATGCGCTTCAGATCAGCCCCCTGCATACGCTGATGCTGTACAACGCCGTTGCCAACAACGGAAAGATGATGCGGCCCTATTTGGTCAACAGCATTAAAGACAATGGCATAACGGTAAAGGCTTTTGAACCCACGGTGCTGGACGAAGAGCTGGCCAAGCCCAACGTCATTAAGGCGGCAAGGTTGTGTATGGAAGCAGTCATAACGGAGGGAACGGCGAAAGAGATTTTTAAAGACACGCCTTTCCCCGTTGCGGGTAAAACCGGTACCGCCCACGTGGCCGGAGGCGATGTGAAATACCATCATGGTGTGTACCAGGCTTCGTTTGCCGGGTATTTTCCTGCCGATAAGCCGGAGTACAGTTGCATTGTTTTGGTCAAAACCAAACCCCATGCGGTTAAGCATTATGGCGGACAGCTGGCAGCTCCTGTTTTCAAGGAAGTGGCAACAAAGCTCTACGCCATGTATGTGCAGGGGAAAAAGAACGGAGGCATGTCCCTGACGCCGGATAGCTCGGGGTTTGCCTATGCGGGTTATACCACGGATGTGCGTAAAGTGTTTCAGCAGGTGTCGGTAAAGCCATTTGATTCGTCAAAATCAAATAGCTGGAGTTTGGTGTACAGCCGTAATTACCGCCCGGTCATAAAACCCATTGTGGTTTCCAAAAATACAATGCCCGATCTGAGTCGCATGACGCTGAAAGATGCTTTGTATGAATTGGAAAGCCGAAGCATGAAGGTGGTTGTGAAGGGGAGAGGAAAAGTAGTGGCGCAGGATATTACCCCCGGTGCCACCATTAATAAAAACCAAACGGTAACCATTTTATTGAATTAGTGAAAAAGTTAAGCGACATATTATATAAGGTGCAAGCCACTGCGCTGGCCGGAAATACCGATGTGGACATCCGTGATGTTCAGATCGATTCCCGCAAGGTGCAGCCGGGGAGCCTTTTTATTGCGGTGAAGGGTGTGGCTGCCGATGGGCACCGGTTTATAGAAAAAGCCATCGAACAGGGCGCTGCAGCCGTCGTGTGCGAACACCTTCCTGCAAACCCAAGCCCACGTGTGACGTATGTGCAAACAGCCAACAGCGCAGAAGCGGCCGGCATCATGGCGCATAATTTTTATGATCAGCCCACCCAAAAACTAAAACTTATTGGCGTTACCGGAACCAACGGTAAAACCACGATTGCCACCCTTTTGTATAAGCTGTTTTCCGGTTTGTGGTATACCTGTGGTTTGGTCAGCACGGTGGAAAATCAAATTGCGGGAAAGGTTATTCCTTCTACCCACACCACCCCCGATGCCGTCAGCTTAAATTATTTGTTGAAGCAGATGGTGGATGAAGGTTGTGCGTTTGCTTTTATGGAAGTAAGTTCCCATGCCGTGCATCAGCGCCGCATTGCCGGGTTGGAATTTGCCGGCGGCCTGTTCAGCAACATCACACACGACCACCTGGACTACCACGTGACCTTCGATGAATACATCAAGGCCAAAAAAGGGTTTTTCGATGGCCTGCCTTCCACAGCCTTTGCCATCACCAATATTGATGATAAGCGGGGCAGTGTCATGCTGCAAAACACCGCGGCGAAAAAATACACGTACAGCCTGCGAACCGCCGCGGATTTCAAGGGCAAGATCCTGGAAAACAGCCTTACGGGCCTGGTGATGATGGTAAACGAGCAGGAAGTGCATTTCCGGTTGATTGGCGAGTTCAATGCCTATAATCTTTTGGCCGTGTACGGCGCCGCCATTTGCCTGGGCGAAGACAAGGCGCATGTGCTGCAGCAATTGAGCAACATAACGGGGGCCGAAGGACGGTTTGATTATATCATTTCGGCCGAGGACCGGGTGATTGGTATTGTGGATTACGCTCATACTCCGGATGCATTGGTGAACGTGCTGGATACCATCAAAAAACTAAAGCAGGGCCACGAACAGATCATCACCGTGGTGGGCTGCGGAGGGGACAGGGATAAAACCAAAAGGCCGGTGATGGGCGAGGTGGCCTGCAAGCACAGCGACAAGGTGATCTTCACCAGCGATAATCCCAGAAGCGAGGATCCCCAGCAGATCTTAACCGATATGGAGGCAACGCTGAGCAGTGCGGCCCGCAGAAAATACCTTTCGATTGTGGACAGGAAGCAGGCCATTAAAACGGCCGTGAGCATGGCGCAGCCAGAGGATATTGTATTGATTGCCGGGAAGGGGCATGAAAAATATCAGGAGATCAAAGGTGTGAAGCATCATTTTGATGATAAGGAAGTGCTCAAAGAAATGTTTGAATTATTAAATAAATAGCCGGTGGCGGGCTCCGTGGTTGGAAAAAGGCACGGGCCCAACATCAAAATAAAATCAGAATTAGAATAACATGCTATACCACTTTTTTGAATGGTTGAGGGCTGAGGATCTGCGTTTCCCGGGAAGTGAGTTGTTTCGCTTTATCACTTTTCGGGTAATGGTGGCTGTTATTTTATCCTTATTCATTACGACCATTTTTGGAAAAAAACTGATCAACTATTTAAGAAAAAAACAAATTGGGGAAACGGTGCGGGACCTGGGCCTGGCAGGCGAGCAGCAAAAAAAGGGCACGCCAACCATGGGCGGGATCATCATCATCCTGGCCATTTTGATTCCCACGATCCTGCTGGCCGACCTAACAAAAGTATATGTGCGGCTGATGATCTTTTGCACCGTGTGGTTGGGCGCCATTGGCTTTATCGACGACTACCTGAAGCTGCGGGCCAAAAAGGTAGCGCAGCAAAAAGGCATCGCCTATAAAAAGGGCGACAACGACGGGTTGGCGGGCCGGTTTAAAATCTTTGGCCAGGTGATGCTCGGGATTGTGGTTGGAGCCACCCTGTATTTTAACCCCAATGTAAAGATCTGGAGGGAATACCAGGGCGTGCCCACGCCTAACGACACCACGGTCATTACCAGAACCGTGAACGGACAGGAAAAATATTTTGTGCCGGCCAAGTCCTTTGTGACCACCATTCCCTTTGTGAAGGGCCACGAGTTCAACTACTCAAAGCTGTTGCCCGCTGCCTGGCGTGATTACACCTGGGTGTTGTACATCCTGGTCGTCATTTTTATTGTGACCGCAGTTTCCAACGGGGCCAATATAACGGATGGAATCGATGGTCTGGCCACGGGTACTTCGGCCATTATGAGTGCCTGCCTGGGCATTTTTGCCTACGCCAGCGGCAGCTTGATTTTCGCCGATTACCTCAACATCATGTACATACCCAACCTGGGCGAGCTGTCGATTTTTATTGGCGCCATGATTGGGGCCTGCGTGGGCTTTTTGTGGTACAATGCTTACCCGGCCCAGGTGTTTATGGGCGATACGGGCAGCCTGACCCTGGGCGGATTGATTGCGGCCCTGGCCATCATTGTTCATAAAGAATTGTTGATACCGATCATCTGCGGGGTGTTTTTGGTGGAGAACCTCAGCGTGATGATCCAGGTAACTTATTTTAAGTATACAAAAAAGAAATACGGAGAAGGAAGACGGATCTTTTTGATGAGTCCATTGCATCACCACTATCAAAAGTTGGGGTATCATGAATCCAAGATCGTAACCCGGTTTTGGATCGTCACCATATTGTGTTTCGTGTTGTCCATTGTCACACTGAAACTGCGGTAAAAGATTAGTGAAAAACCACCGGCGAGAGAGGACTATGAAAAGCCAAACGTCCGAAAGTGTATTGTGATGCAAACAAATGTAATGCTGATGAAGAACCATTTCTTCCGTACGCTTTAGAAAAGTTATGGGAAAACGTTTGGTCATATTAGGAGGCGGGGAAAGCGGCGTGGGCGCCGCATTGCTGGCCCAGCAAAAAGGGTATGAAGTGGTGTTGTTGGGCGAAGGCTCTTTGAAAGACGGTTATCGCAACGAACTGCAGCAGGCAGGCATTGGTTTTTGGGAAAAAGGGATTGATGCGGAAAAATTGATGGCGGCGGACGAGGTGGTAAAAAGCCCCGGCATTCCGGAAAAAAACGAATGGGTGCAGAAGCTCCGCAGCCAGGGCATTCCCGTCATCAGCGAAATCGAACTGGCCTACCGCTACAAAGGCGACAGTAAAATTGTGGCCATCACGGGCAGCAACGGAAAGTCCACCACCACGGCACTGATCTACCACATCTGCCGGCAGGCGGGGTTGGACTGTGCGCTGGTGGGAAACATCGGGTATTCCTTTGCCAAACAGGTGGCAGAAGACCCCAAAGCGGTGTATGTGGCCGAGATCAGTTCTTTTCAGCTGGATGACATTGTTGACTTCCGCCCCGACGTGGCGGTGTTGCTGAACATAACAGAAGATCATTTGGACCGGTACGAGTACCAGTTCGACAATTATATCAGCAGCAAGTTCCGGATTGCGATGAACCAGACTTCCGGTGATTATTTCATTTACAACCTGGATGATGAAGTGATCACAAATTATTTAGAACAAAATAAAATTATTTCAAACCAATTACCGATTAGTATGAAGCAGAAAGTTGACAAAGGGGCTTACATTCAGGACGACCAGATGCACGTAAACGTAAGCGGCGAACAGCAGCAAATGAGCATCTATGATTTTGCGTTAAAGGGTAAACACAATCAATACAACACGATGGCGGCAAGTGTAGCAGGGGCAACCATGGACATCCGGAAAAACAAGATCCGTGAGGCAGTGCAAACATTTGAAAACCTGGAACACCGGATGGAACCAGTGGCTACCGTAAGAGGGGTGGAGTTTATCAACGACAGCAAGGCTACCAATGTAAACTCTACCTGGTTTGCTTTGGAAAGCATGACCAAACCCACGGTATTGATTCTGGGTGGGGTGGATAAAGGCAACGACTACTCCCTGATCCAGGAACTGGTGACGGAAAAAGTCAAGGCCATTGTATGCATGGGCGTTGACAACAAAAAGATCCACGATGCGTTTGATGCCATTGTAAAAGTGGTGGATACAGACAATGCCGAAGACGCCGTACAGGCTTCTTATTCGCTGGCGGCACCTGGCGATGTGGTGTTGCTCAGTCCGGCCTGCGCTTCGTTTGACCTGTTTAAAAACTACGAAGACCGGGGCAATCAATTTAAGGATGCGGTGCGCAGCTTGTAGTTTCCGCCGCCACCCCAAAACCGTTAACCCAAACGTATGAATTATTGAATGAGCCAACAAGCTGATATAAAGTTTTCCGATCTCGCCAACATCAAACCGGCGAAGCTGCTGACCAAGACCAGGGGCGATAAAGTCATCTGGGCTTTGGTGTTTTTATTGGTGCTCATTTCCTTGCTGGTGGTGTACAGTGCTACCGGTTCCCTGGCCTACAAAATGTACAAGGGAAATACCGAAGTGTACTTGTTCAAACAAATTACGTTTATCGCCATCGGCTTTTGCCTGATTTATTTTGCCCACCGGGTCAACTATACCATTTATTCGCGGATCGCCAAAATCCTCTTCCTGCTTTCCATTCCGCTGCTGCTTTATACTTTGTTGTTTGGGGTTACTTTGAACGAAGGCAGCCGCTGGATCAAGCTGCCCATCATCAACATGACCATGCAAACATCCGACCTGGCCAAGCTGGCCCTGTTCATGTTTTTGGCCCGCTTGTTAAGCCGCAAGCAAAACACCATAAAAGATTTTAAAAAAGGCTTCCTGCCGGTCATTCTTCCCATCGGCATTACCTGCGCGTTGATTGCGCCGGCAAACCTGTCAACGGCCTTGCTGTTGGGGGCCAGCTGCATGCTGCTGTTGTTTATCGGCCGGGTGAGTACAAAGCACCTGTTGCTCTCCCTGGGGTGTGCCCTCATCCCGGTTTTGTTTTTGGTGATGGCCGCCATTGTCAAGCACAAATCGGGGGGCGAAGAAGTGGCTTCTGCTTCCACGCAAAAAGAAAAGTCATCCCGGCTCTTTACCCGGGTGGACACCTGGATCAGCCGGGTGGAAACCTTTATCTACGGCAGCAAGGAAGCCGACAACGATAATTCCTATCAAACCAACCAGGCCAAAATTGCCATTGCCAAGGGCGGGCTTTTGGGCGCCGGTCCGGGCAACAGCGAACAAAGAAATTTTTTGCCGCAGGCATACAACGATTTTATTTACGCCATTATCATCGAGGAATACGGCTTGATGGGGGGCGCTTTCATCATATTTATTTACCTGGCCTTTCTGTACCGCAGCATACAGTTGTTCAAAAAATGCCCGTATGCCTTTGGGGCTTTTCTGGCACTGGGGCTCAGCTTTACCCTGGTCATTCAGGCTATGGCCAATATGGCGGTGAACGTGAATTTGTTTCCCGTAACCGGGGTCACCCTGCCGCTGGTCAGCATGGGGGGCAGCAGCTTTCTGTTCACCTGCCTGTCGATCGGCATCATACTAAGTGTGGCCAGAAACGTGGAGCAGCTGGAAGGAAAGAAAAAACAGGAAGAACAGGAGGCCGCCGGTGAAGAGGAAGAAGAGGTGGAGGAGGAGCCGGCAGAAGCATAAATGAAACGGATGGCTAAAAAAATAATCATTGCAGGGGGCGGAACAGGCGGACATATTTTTCCGGCCATTGCCATTGCCAATGCTTTAAAGAAAATGGAGCCATCAATAGAAATTCTGTTTGTGGGGGCCAAAGGCAAGATGGAAATGGAAAAAGTGCCGCAGGCGGGATATAAAATTGAGGGGCTGGACATAGCCGGATTCAACAGAAGTTCTTTGATTAAAAATATTGGTTTGCCGCTCAAGCTGGTGAAAAGCTTTTTGCAGGTCAGAAAGATCATCAACCGGTTTCAACCCGATGCGGTGGTGGGTGTCGGTGGTTATTCCTCTTTTCCGGTATTGCGCTATGCGCAGGTGAAGGGTGTGCCCACCTTCATTCACGAATCCAATTCGTTTGCCGGAAAGTCCAACATTTTGTTGGGCCGCAAGGCCACAAAGGTTTTTGTGGCCACCGATGAAATGCAAAAGTTTTTTCCGCCCGAAAAACTGCTGATCACCGGCAACCCCGTACGGCCCGGCATCGTGAACGTTTCGTCGGTTAATAAGCAAGAAGCCCTCGCGTTTTTTGGGCTGGCGCCGGATAAAAAAACAGTGCTGGTGGTGGGCGGCAGCCTGGGCGCCAGATCGATCAACGAAGCCATTGCCGGCGGATTGGATGCGTTGTTGCAGGCCGGGCTGCAACTGATTTGGCAAACCGGTAAAACCGATGCCGCCAAATGGAGGGAAAAAGCAGCCGGCCGGCGTGCGGTTTGGGTGAGTGATTTCATTACCCAGATGGAGCAGGCCTATGCCGCTGCCGACATCGTGGTCTCCCGGGCAGGGGCTATGGCCAAAGCGGAATTGTGTGTGGTAAAAAAACCGGTGGTGTTTGTGCCCTATCCCTTTGCGGCCGAAGACCACCAAACCGTAAATGCCCTGAACCTGGTGGAAAAACAGGCGGCGCTCATGGTCAAGGACAGCGAAGCAAGAAACAAAGTTGTGCCGGCCATCATTGAGTTGGCGACCAACGAACCCAAACAAAACGAACTGAAAAATAATATAGCAAGATATGCGGTGCAGGATGCGGACGAAAGGATAGCAAAGGAAATTTTGAAAAGTATTGGACGAATCAATGAGTAACGAATTAAACATACAGGCCACCCCACTCGCCACCCTCGAAGGCGTCAAGAAGGTCTATTTCGTGGGCATCGGCGGCATCGGCATGAGCGCCATTGC
This sequence comes from Bacteroidota bacterium, assembly GCA_023392575.1. Classification (GTDB taxonomy): domain Bacteria; phylum Bacteroidota; class Bacteroidia; order Chitinophagales; family Chitinophagaceae; genus Flavisolibacter. The sequence continues at coordinate 8,107 of JAEVYV010000102.1, forward strand.
CCGGTACTTCCATTCAAAGGGTATTGAGGTTAGCGGGTACGATAAAACAAGAACGGCGCTGACCAGTGCCCTGGAGGCGGAGGGCATTCCGGTGCACTACACTGAGGATGTTGCGGCGGCGCCCAAAGACGCGGATGTAGTGGTGTACACACCGGCCATCCCTAAAGAGCATGCGGAGTTGGTGTACTACCAAAGCCATGGTTACAAAGTGGTGAAGCGCAGCGATGTGTTGCAGGCCATTACAGCCGATTCGTTTAACATCTGTGTGGCGGGCACGCATGGAAAAACCACCATCTCCACCATGATGGCCCACATTCTGCGCCACACCGGTTATGGCTGCAACGCGTTTTTGGGCGGGATCGCTTCCAACTATAACACCAACTTTTGGAGCAGCCAAAACGATGTGTGTGTGATTGAAGCCGATGAATACGACCGAAGCTTTTTAAAGTTGAATCCCAATATTGCGGTGATCTCGGCAATGGATGCCGACCACCTGGATATTTACGGCACCGAGCAGTCCATGCAGGATGCCTTTGTGGCCTTTGGCAACAAAGTGAAACAGGGCGGCTTGCTACTCAGCAAGTTTGGCTTGAAAAGAATCCGGGAAGTGACGGTGGAAAGAAAGCAAACATACAGTTTGCAAAATGATGCAGCCGATATCTTTGCGGCGAACATCCAAATTCAGGAAGGCGGCTACCGCTTTGATGTGCGTTTGCCGCATCGGGTTCTTTCCAATATTAGTTTAAGGATTGGCGGCATGCACAATGTGGAGAATGCCGTGGTTGCCATTGCGGTGGCCTGTGAGTTGGAGATCGACGAGGAAAAAATCAGGGAAGCCGTAGCTGCTTTCCGGGGCGTGAAGCGCCGGTTTGAATATGTCATCCCGCCGGTAAAGCAACAGCCGGGTGGGTACGTAGAGCCGGTGCTGATCGATGATTATGCGCATCACCCCGAGGAGTTACGGCCGCTGTTGAATAGTGTGCGCAGCCTTTTTCCGCAAAGGGTGATGACGGTGGTGTTTCAGCCGCACCTTTTTTCTAGGACCAAAGATTTTGCCGAAGGTTTTGGCGAAGTGCTGTCCCTGGCCGACAATGTCATTTTGTTGCCCATCTATCCGGCAAGGGAGTTGCCCATCGAAGGGGTAACCAGTCAGTTGATATTGGAGAAAGTTACATCCGGGCAGAAACAAGTACTGACCAAGGAGGAAATGCTGAACTGGATGAAAAACCATAGGCTAAACAAGGAGTTTGGCGAAGTGATTGTTATGGCTGGCGCCGGAGATATAGATGCTTTGGTGCAACCGGTAAAAAATATTATTGAACAAGCAGAGTGAAGAAGAAAAGAGTCATAAGAAAAGTATTGGTATTGGGTGCCTGGTCGCTGGTGATCACAGGCATTGTGACCTTGCTTGTTGCGGCCAACCGAAAAACAACGGAGCATGTTTGCAAGCAGGTCTCGGTGCGCATAAAAGGCTCGGGAGAAAAACTGTACATCGAAGAAGCCGATATCCGGAAACAACTGGAAAAACTATCGGATGGTAGATTGGTCAACAAGCCGGTGAAAAGCATTCCTCTGGCTTCTCTGGAAAAAGCGCTGGAGCAAAACCAATGGATCCGCGATGCCGAACTGTATTTCGACCGCGATAATGTATTGCGTGTTTTGGTGGAAGAACGGGAGCCGGTGGCCCGGGTGTTCACGGTGAGCGGGGCTTCTTTTTACATGGACAGTTCCGGTTACCGCATGCCTTTGCGAGAGGGAGTAAGCACCCGGGTGCCCGTGGTAACGGGTTACACCAATGCCAAAAAGCTTTCTGCCCGGGACAGTTCTTTGCTGCAACAGGTGAAGCAGGTGACGGCCTTTGTTCACGCCGATCCGTTCTGGAATGCCCAAATCGGGCAGATCGACATTACCCCGGACGGAAGGTTTGAACTGGTTCCGGTAATCGGCGACCACATCATAAGAATTGGCGATGCCGCCAACCTGGAAAAAAAGATGAGCCGTCTTTTGCTGTTTTACAAACAGGTGATGAGCAAAACCGGTTTTAACAAGTACAGTGTGGTGGATGTGCAGTACGAAGGACAGGTGGTGGGGGTGAACAAGGGGCCGGCTTCCGCTGTAGACTCCGTGCAGCTGAAAAAGAACATCAAGGAGCTGTTGGAAAAAAGCACTATTCAAAATGTATCCGATGACATGTTGCCCGATGCAAAAGCTGCAGTGCGGGCCGATTCAATACCAACTTTCATGACAGCACAGAATAATTCTGTTTCTGTGAAAACCAATCCTAACCCTGCTAAGAGCATTGATCCTATCGCTGAAAAACCAATCCAAAAGTCCAAACCCGTTGACAAACCAAAGGGAGAGCCCAAAACGAATCAAAAGCCGAAGGCTGTGATGAAGAAGAAAGTTGATTGATTGATCCGTTGCAGGCAGACAGGTGTTTCAAAAAGGTGTACTACCGAAGCCGAACATGAGTGCATGTTGGTCTGCTGGCAGTCAATCCGTCAATTGAAAGATCAAACAACTAAAAACAACATAGAACATGAACAACGAGCAACCAATTATTGTGGGGCTTGACATTGGAACAACCAAAATTGCCGCGATTGCCGGACGAAAGAACGAATGGGGCAAGCTGGAAATTTTGGGCTTTGGCAAGTCCAATTCTAACGGCGTAAAGCATGGACAGGTGCTGAACATTGATGAAACCATCAAGGCCATCAGACAGGCTTTGGATGCCTGCTATGCTTCCAACCCCAACCTGGAGATCAACGAAGTGTACGTGGGCATTGCCGGACATCACATCAAAAGCTTACAGACCCGCGGGGATATTGTGCGCCACGACACCGAGAATGAGATTTCGCAAAAAGAGATTGACCAACTGATTGCCGATCAGTACAAAACCTACATCCCCGCCGGCGACCAGATCATTGACGTTATCCCGCAGGAGTACACAGTGGATAATTTTCAAAACATAGCCGACCCCATTGGGTACGGCGGTGTGAAAGTTGGTGCCAATTTTCACATCATTACCGGCGACAAAAACGCCATCCGCAACATCAACCGTTCGGTGGAAAAATCCGGGTTGATCACCAAGGACCTGGTGCTGCAACCGCTGGCTTCTTCTGCAGCCGTAATGGCGCAGGAGGACATGGAAGCCGGAGTGGCCATTGTGGACATTGGCGGCGGCACCACCGATCTGGCTGTTTTTTACGAAGGCATTTTAAAACACACGGCTGTTATTCCGTTTGCTGGTGAAAACATCACCAACGACATTAAAACCGGGTTGGGTGTGTTGAAAACGCAGGCCGAGCAAATGAAGGTGCAGTTTGGAAGCGCTTTGTCCGACGAAGCCAAAGCCAATGCCTACATCACCATTCCGGGCTTGCGGGGCATGCCGGCCAAAGAAATCAGTGTCAAAAACTTGGCAAACATCATCCAGGCACGAATGAGTGAGATACTGGATTTCGTGACCTATCATTTGAAGCAAGTTGGATTAGATAATAAAATGTTGAATGGAGGTATTATCCTCACAGGGGGCGGATCGCAATTGAAACATTTGATTCAGTTAACCGAATATGTTACCGGCTTGAATGCACGAATTGGTTTGCCCACCGAGCATCTGGCCTCTGGCCACATTGAGGAACTGGCCAAGCCAACCTATGCCACCTGTTTGGGTTTGATCCTAAAAGGATACGATGATTATGAACACAACCGCAAGCTGTTTGATCAAAACTTTAAAGTGGTAGCCGTTCCGGACACACTTAGGACCGAAGCCGAAGAGGTGACTGAAGCGGTGGAAACCGGCACCAAAGTTGCTACCGGAGAACGCCGCCGGAGCATGACCAACTTCTGGGGTAAGTTCAAAGACGGCTTGATAAATATTTTTAAAGAAGAAGAGGATCACCATTTTTAGTACACCGGAAAACGGAAAGCAATCATCATCCATCAAATTCATTCATTCGTTGTTACAAAAAGTAGCGGCACAAATCAAATCTTATGATCCATTTTGATCTTCCCAAAGAAAAATCGTCCATCATAAAAGTAATTGGTATTGGCGGTGGTGGAAGCAATGCAGTGAACCACATGTATTCGCAAAATATTGAAGGCGTAAATTTTATCATTTGTAATACCGATGCCCAGTCCATTGCCCAAAGCAATGTGCCCAATAAAGTGCAGCTGGGGCCGCACCTCACCCAGGGCCTGGGCGCCGGGGCCAATCCCGAGATCGGGCGCCAGGCAACCGAAGAAAGCCTGGAAGAGATCAAACGCATTTTGGAAGTGAACACCAAAATGGCCTTTGTAACGGCGGGCATGGGCGGCGGTACCGGAACGGGTGGGGCGCCCATTATTGCCAAAATATGCCGGGACCTGGGCGTGCTGACCGTGGGTATTGTTACCACGCCCTTCTCCTACGAAGGCAAAAAGCGGCAGCAGCAGGCAGAAGAGGGCATTAAAAATTTAAAGCAGTATGTCGATACCCTGCTGGTGATCAGCAACGACAAGCTGCGCCACCAGTTTGGCAATTTGAAAATGCGGGAAGCGTTTTCCAAAGCCGATAATGTATTGGCTACGGCGGCCAAGTGTATCACGGATGTCATCAACAGCACGGGCCAGATCAACGTGGACTTTGCCGATGTGTGTACAGTTATGAAAAACGGCGGTGTGGCTATTTTGGGCAATGCCGCCTGCGAAGGCGAAAACCGTGCCCAGCGTGCCATTGAAGATGCCCTGAATTCGCCTTTGTTGAACGATAGCGAAATTCGCGGGGCCAAGTGGATCCTGATCAACATCAATTCTGCCGAAGGCGAGCACGAATTCACGATGGATGAAGTGGAAATCATCCAGAACCATTTGTTAAGCCAGGCGGGAGAGCATACCGATGTTATTCTGGGATTGGGATACGACAATACGCTTGGCCAGCAAATTGGGATCACCCTGATCGCCACGGGCTTTCAGCACAAAGATCCCTTCACCCAAAACGAAGTGCCCAAACAGGAAGCGCCCAAGCAAGAAAAGATCATCATGACCTTAGGCGAGCAGCCCACTCCAAAGCGGCCGGCTCCCGCCCCCACGCCGGAGGATTTGTTGGCTCCCAAACTCATTGATGAAAATGCCATTGCCGAAGAAATTCCAATGCCGCAGTTAAAAGACGCCAAAATTGATTTACATTTAGGCACGCTGAACTTTGGTGAGGAAAAACAAGAAGAGCCTCAGGCGCCGGTTCACATGCAATTAAAGTTCAAGGACGAAGCGGCCGAAGCCGCGGAGGAAAAAAAAGAACTGGAGCGCAAAAAACAATGGCTCGACGATCGTTTTGAAAAACTCCGGCAATCCGTTTTATCTGCCAACAACAACGCGGCGGCAAAGCCCGAGCAAAATACATCTTCCGCGTCTGCAGCGTCGGGAGGTTATCTGGCCAGACCATCCAATATTTACGCAGAGTCCAAACCGGAAGTCTCTACTTCCAAGCCTGCAAAAGAAGAACCGGTTCCGGCACCAGTTGCAAAAGTTGACGATCCGGAAACGTTCGACATGCAATTGGTGATACGTAACGACATTCCGAAAGCGGCGGATCCGTTTGCGGGCCACCATACTCAAACACCACAAAAGCCTCCTGTCGAGGACCCTGCGATGCAGGACGGGGCAGAGGATCAAAAAAGGAGGGCTGCCGAACGGCTTCAAAAGTTGCGCAACTTGTCGTTCAACATCAACGCAGCCGATCCCAACAACGAGTTTGAATCGGTTCCGGCTTACATCCGCCGCAATATGGAATTATACAACACGGTTTCTTCGGTTGAAAATTTCTATAGCAATTACACGGTAAATAACGATGGAAAGGGAAGTGCCAACATCAGCACCATCAATACCTTTTTAGACGGTAAAAAACCAGATTGACCAAGGCCGGGCGAAGATGGTGCTTCAAGCGTCCAGGCCTAGCTTTTTTTAACTATCGAAACCAAAATTTCGTTCCAGTAAAGCCCGTCCTCGTTGTTTAGGACAAGAGATACGGCTTGTGTTTTTAGTTGTTCCCCCACTGTTTTTCGGTGGGGGTTTTTTTTATGCAAACCGGCAGGGCATGTTGCTGCTGGAGACAAATAAGTCGAAAGCTGTTTTCAGTACTTTTAAACCGAAA